>NZ_CAMFKT010000004.1:0-271541 GCF_945957325.1 Enterobacter sp. PL1 | reverse complement strand
TACTATGAAATCCGTGTATATGACCGCTATCGTAATTACATCACGTCATATTACACCACTACAAGCAATTGGACGTACTCATATTCAATGAATACCAGTGATGGCCTAAGCCGTTACCGTGTGTTTGGGATCATCGCTCATGGTTGGGGTACTGGTATCTATAGTGAAGAAGTTCAGATTGAAGTTAGTAACCCACAGCATCCACAGTTGTTTGGTATCAATTTGAAGAGTGGTTATGATTCCGTGTTCATTGACTGGACAGAATCAAACGTACCTGATTATGCGGGGGTAGTTCTTCAAATCGCACTTGATGAGGGCTTTAGCTCAGGTTCTAAGTACTTTAGCAGTGCTAACCGCTATTCAGCATCGTTTGGTATTGAAGATGGCTCATGGTTCGCACGTGTGGCAGCCTATGACGTGTTCGGACAGGATGAATTGGTATGGTCGCCTACTATCGGTTTTAACCAAAACACGAAAGTACCGTACAGTAAATTGAACGAAGACGTTATTGATAGCCTACTTAACAGTGATACGGCTACTGGCATTGTTGAGAAACAGATCGTAGACGAACTTGGTTCACGCTGGCAGCTACAGGTATCAAACAACGGTAACGTAACGGGCATTGCCTTAGCAGCAGATGAAAAAACATCGGTGTTTACCGTCATGGCGGATCGCTTTAGCATCATCAGTACAGACAGTGCCAAGCTATCAGACAGGGTATATCCGTTTGTGGTTCAGGGTGGTAAGACTTATATCAACTCAGCGGTGATAGCATCAGCGAGCATCAATGAGGCTATGATAAATAACCTTTCCGTTTCCCGTGCGAAAATTCAGGATGCCGCAATAGACAATACGAAAATCGCCAATGCCGCAATCCGTAACGCCCACATTATGGACGGCGTGATCGACTCAGCGAAGATTAGCCAGCAGATACAATCCAGTAATTGGGATGGTGTGAATGGTTGGGCTATCAATAAAAATGGTAATGCCTGGTTTGGTAACGTATCTGTACGTGGAAATATACAGGCAACATCTGGTGTACTGAATAACGTTACTATCAATGAAAACTGTAACATTCTTGGTACTCTAAGTGCCGCACGTATCGTTGGTGATATTTGCCGTCCACAATCAACTGGTATCAACCCTGTACCGTTTATCTTTGGCTCTAAGACTGTATCAGGTGGGCAGGCCGCATTAAATCCAGTAGCTAACCAACACTATATAGCATTGCGTATACGTGGTGAAGATTTTCCACGTTATTTTGATAGTGATTTATCAATTGGTTTAACCTCATATGAACGTCAATACTTCTATATTCGTATGGGTGGTGATGGAATCGGTTTAACTAATCTCTATTATTATGATGCTGGTAACGGTGGTAGTTCTACATCTTTCAGATTGAATTCTATATATGTTCCGCCTGTAGGTCGTGGAAACTGGAATTATATCTATGTGATGTGTACAACTTCACGTAGTGGTATTGCTTCACTTAATGTTCCTGCTAACTGGTCATCATTCTTATATCGTGCTGGTGATCAGCCTTTATATAATGCGTAATAAATACTATTACCAAAATATAAAATAGGGAAGTACTAAATGGGTATGGGAACAATTCTTGCTTTGGTTATTAGTGGTTTAGTGCTGATATATACTATTTTCCGTGACAATACAAAAGATACTAATGACTTACTAAGTCGTGTATCTGATATTGAAACTACCATTGCGGTACAAGATAGTAACATTACACGTCTAAGCGACGAACAAGACAAGATGAAAGAAACCTTGCGAAATCTTGAAATTCAAATTCACGAATTGGATATCAAACTTGAAAGGATTATTACTATTCTTGAACAATCAAAGCAGTAACAAAAAAAAGGGATAGTATCAATTACGGTACTATCCCTTTTTCTTATTTGTTGGTTAATTGTGCGATCATCGCATTAACTCTATTTGGTGTCTGACGATACCATAAACTATCTTTCGCTTGTTTAATTGCTTCGGGGTAGTTGGCATCACGTAGTGCCTCAATCATCTTTTTAAACTTCATCGTTCCAGATAGGCCAAGTTGAAAAATCATGATGATCATGAAGTCTTGCCAATCTTTAGGCATGGTTAGGTTTAGTTTACTTAGCTGGCTTGTTGCTATGGCTATATCTTTATCAAGTAGTCGAAGTGCTTCAATCTCAGTAATACCGTTAGTGAAGTTTTCATTTGGTAGTACTTTATGCCCGAATCCTACAGTTAAGAATCCTTCTGTATCTTTATACGGGTAGTACTTGTCATTGCGAAAGTATCCCATACGTGTTTGATATGCTCGTGAACCCTCATATTCTATTAATCGTGTTTTTAAATCCATCTTCATAAATACCTTTAGTTAATTTTAAAAAGGTATTTACTAATGGCAGGACGCATTAATAAGAATTGGGAAATGTTCGATAAAGACCAATGGAATATTTCAGACGTAACAGACGGCAACTATACATCTTTTGTTTACATCATAGAGTTTCCAGAAACAGGTGAATTCTATTATGGAAAGAAAATGATTTATCAAAAAGTTAAAAGCATAGATAAACTAAAAGTTAATTCTGTAGAATCTAACTGGAAAAACTACACAGGTAGTAGTAAGACAGTGAATGCTATGATTGATGCTGGCATGGATTATACAAAGAAGATTTTGTATTGTGTTAAATCAGACGCAGAAGCAAGCATTATTGAAACGGCGTTGATTTCGTACTTTGGTTTACATCCAGACAACCTAAACAAAGCAATTCTATGCAAAGCACGTTTACCAAAGAACAGACGTGATTTATTCAATGTATTACAAGATTTAGTAGCGATGTTGGGGAATAGGTAATATGGCATGGAAGGGTGGCAATAGTCCTAATGATATGAAGCGATTCATAAACAAGAACAGCCCAAAGATAGGACAAGAATTTAAAAAAGAATTAAGTAGCCGTATGCGTATAGTTACACAGCACATTCAAAGAAAAATTGATAATGATGTAGCGGGTGGTGGTGTCGCGTTTACTGGAAAGAGTATGTACTTTAACTTTAGAAAGATAAGTGAGTTCAAGTCAGTTAACCAGATCATCCTACTACCTAATCAAGCATCATATCTAAAGTACGTTCTTGATCCGGCATATAAGAATGTTAATGAAGGGAAGATCATACCGTATCAGAATGCTAAGTTAACTAAGCAAGGTAACATTACACAACTACGTTCAAGAACCAAGAGTGATAAATACAAAAAGGTGAAGAGTAGGAACGGTAACACGTACTTAATCGACACTACCAAGAAATCCTCTAAACGTAATCCTAAACTGGCACGTGAACAAAGGGTGATTGGTTATTATGGTTCCGTTGGTAGAAAACCATTGTTTGATTTCTATGATGAAACCGAGAAGCAAGTAATAGAACAATTAAGAACATTACGCGGTACGTTTGATTACCGTTGGAGGAAGTAAGATGGATAACTTAGAAAATTTCCCATGTTATGATCATTCTGTACTAACAGATTTTTCTTTTCAGACAATCCAACCAGTAAGTGTAACATTACCATATGATAAAGCACTATCTGGTAGTAAGCTCATAAAAAAGAAAGTAGATAAAACAAAAGGTGATTTAGTCGTATATAGTTTTCATCATCATACAACACCTAAAGTAAATGAGGATGATGTATTGATGGTTGAACTAATGAAAGAACAAGTAGAAGTAAAGGTACTATTATCTTACAACCACATCTTTAAAGGTCATCGCGTAGTTTCTTGTGTTTGCCAAATACAAGGATAACATATGTTAAGTATTATCATTGACCTTATCAAAAGCGGTATAAGTCTTATCAGTAAGAACAAAACCGAAGTTGCTAAGTCAAAAGACGAACTTGAAACAGAAAAAACAAGTGAAGCACAGGAAACAAACCGTGAAGAGATCAAGGCTGGAAAAGGCTGGAGATCATTTTTAGGTTATGCGTGTACTGGTATTCTTGTTTATAACTATATCTTAGTACCTATCTTAGATTACTTTGGTATCGTTTTATTCTCATTCCCACTATCTGACATTATCAGAATCATCATTTTGTTACTTAGTGGTAACTAATTAGAAAGCCCTTTATGGGGCTTTTTTTTAAATTAAGTGGAGTAAAATTCATAATGATTACAATCTAATTATTAAACATTGATAGTCGGTAATGCTTTTGATATGTATATTGCCATTTTTCAGTATGTCTCTTGATAACACATAGACTATGCTGATAATCTAAAAAAGTACAAATGAGCTTCGAGGCTATTATGAAAAATGAAAATGATGTATCCAAAGAAGAGATATTAAGTACAATAGTGGCACAAGCAAAAGAGTACGCAGCGATCGACTTTGAACAACTTGAAAGAGATGGTGTCATTAAAAAAGTTAGGGGAGGTTATCTGGTTGTCAAGCATAGTAAACTACCTGATGCGGCTAGAAAGTTAATGAAATCACTTAAGTCTACGAAAGATGGTGTACAAATGATTATCAGTAAGCCTCCAAAGTCTTTTCTTGATTTAGGGAAGTGATTATGTAGGCCTCTTAACCGAGGCCATTTTCATTTGGGAGTATTTATATTAATCATGACGTTTTGCTGATTAGCATAAAGTTTTATATCGTTATCATGAAAAGCTATCGTCAATTCTAAACTTTCTGTTTCTTTTAAATTTAATGACTGCCTGATTTCTTTCTGATTGGTTTGGACTATCTCAGAGTAATAGTCTACCATTCTTTGAATATACATTAATCTACTTACGTCATGGAAACTATCACCATTAGTCATAGTTCCAAATAGTTGATAAACAGTTCCATCTTCCATTTGCATAGCATAGTTACAATGAGCATTTCGTAATGCCATGCGTTGTTTAGTATCTAAATTATGTCCTGTGATACCTTTCACTCTAAAGTGCTCTATAGATTCAGGAAGATACTTATGAATTTTTTTTATCAGATTTTCATTTACCCAAACATCAGAATATCCTCTTCCATGAGGCATAATGTCTATGAAAATGACGGCGTTTTCAAAAAACATACAAAATAAAACAGGACCTGTTCGCTTAAAGAATCCATTTTTAAAAGGTTCTTCAAAAAAATGTATGTGATGAATATTCCAAGAGTTTAATAGTAGGTCGTTGTAAATATATTTTGTTGTACTCAATGAAAGATGCGGATTTATTGTTAACCCAAGGGTAAGTTTCCTCTTGATGGATTCATATGCCTTTTCTGTTCCTTCAGGTACTTGAATTCCTGGTAGTTCGATTACTAATCTTCTTTTATCGCTTGGTATTCTTCTTTGTAAGGCGAAAACAGCTTTTAAATTTTCAATTGTTGTTAAGCTATCATCATATTGAAAACTAAACTGAGCTAACTGTTCATCAATATAAGTTCTCATTCCATTTTCAGGTGTGAATTTTATCATATCGAACATCTCTGTTTCAGTTTCACGCTGTAATTTTTTCTACTGAAAAGTACTGGTTTACTACATCAGCAATTCCATTTTCCGTATTGTTACCTATTACTAAATCAGCACACGCTTTCACTTCATCAACAGCGTTACCCATAGCAACACCCAAGCCAGCAGTCTCCAACATACTTAGATCGTTGAAATTATCGCCAAAGGCTATTACCTGGCTCATAGATAAACCTTGTGATTCTACCCATTGTGCCAGGCGTTTACCCTTACTGTTTCCGGCTTGTGCTATGTCTACTTGGTCGTGCCAAGACCATTCACAAGCAAGGCCAAGCTCACGCTCTACGATCTGACCAAAGCGATGTAGTTTTTCAGTATCAGAATCAGTAAGGGCGAATTTCCATATAGCATCAACATTTTGAGAGGCTTCACTCAGAGAGGGTACTTGTTTGAATACTGGACGTTGTGACTCTGGAAGAGATTTAGCCCAATTTTCTGTACGGATAATATGCCCCGTTGGATTTTGATAAAACATGGCATCATCGGCATACATCAGACTATGAACATTGTAACTATCAAGTAGGTTTACTAATTGAGTAGCTTGTTCTGGTTGTAATGGGTCTGAGGCAATAACTCTTTTTTCGGCGTAATCGTACAATAAAGCACCGTTACAACATATAGCTGGTGTATTCAGTGCTAATGCCTGATAAAAAGGATGGATGGCTACAAAGTGCCGTCCGGTAACTATGACAACCTTTGCCCCTGATTTACGGGCATTCTGTAGGGCAGTTAATGAGGCTGGTAAAATAGTTTTTTCTGGCGTCAATAAAGTGCCGTCCAGATCAAGGGCGATTACCTGATAGTCCATGTAGTGATTCACCTGATTTTGGTATGTAGTTTTTCCGATAGTACACCGCTTTGCGGCTACGACGAAACAAGGTGAAGAGAGTCTTGTTGAGCACTGGAACAACGTTGGATACTGGCGTATTGCCCTGGATTGGTGAAAATGTTGTAATAAGCGTCACACACTCAAATAAGTGCCATTACAACAAATTGCAGGTGTATCTAACGCCAGTGCCTGATAAAAAGGGTGAATGGCTACGTGATGTCGACCCGTTACGATAAGGAGTTGATATCCCGCTTCCTGCGCGCGTTTAAGCGCTTCAAGGGAGGAGGGGAGAAGGGTTTTTTGCGGCGTCAGTAAGGTACCGTCTAAATCCAGAGCAATCACACGCGAGGTCATCTGTTTTCCCGGGTTAATATTGAATTTACGTTTTGATGGGATGGTACACCGAGAGGCGAATGCTTCAAAATTCCTGTCGACAATTCAGCATTCACCGTCAAAAGTTAATTACTTTCATGCGCAGTGAGGAGTGAATATTCATGAAACAAACCGTTTATACCGCCAGTCCTGAAAGCCAGCAGATCCACGTCTGGCGCTTAAATACCGAAGGGACACTCACGCTGGTTCAGGTTGTTGATGTGCCAGGCCAGGTACAGCCGATGGTCATCAGCCCGGATAAACGTTTCTTGTACGTGGGTGTGCGCCCGGAGTTTCGCGTGCTGGCCTATCGCATCTCTCCGGACGACGGCGCGCTGACTTACACTGCCGAAGCGCCGCTGCCGGGCAGTCCAACCCATATCTCAACCGATCGTAAAGGCAACTTTGTCTTCAGCGGCTCGTATAATGCGGGCTGCGTCAGCGTAACGCGTCTGGAAGATGGCATTCCGGTCGAAACCGTGGATGTGGTGGAAGGGCTGGAAGGCTGCCACTCGGCGAATATCTCTCCGGATAACCGCACGCTGTGGGTGCCTGCCCTGAAGCAGGATCGTATCTGCCTGTTCACCCTGAGCGACGATGGTCACCTCGTGGCGCAGAATCCAGCTGAAGTCACGACGGTAGAAGGCGCGGGCCCGCGTCATATGGTCTTCCATCCGAACCAGCAGTACGCCTATGTGGTCAACGAACTGAACAGCTCCGTGGACGTATGGGAGCTGAAAGATCCAAACGGTCAGATTGAGTGCGTGCAGACGCTGGACATGATGCCGTCTGATTTCTCCGACACCCGCTGGGCGGCGGATATTCACATTACGCCAAATGGCCGTCATCTGTACGCCTGTGACCGCACCTCCAGCCTGATCACCGTGTTTAGCGTTTCCGAAGACGGCAGCGTGCTGGCGATTGAAGGCTTCCAGCCGACGGAAACCCAGCCGCGCGGCTTTAATATCGATCACAGCGGCAAATACCTGATTGCGGCGGGGCAGAAATCCCACCACATCGCGCTGTATGAAATTAAAGGCGAGCAGGGGCTGCTGGAAGAGAAAGGGCGCTACGCCGTAGGCCAGGGGCCGATGTGGGTGGTGGTTAACGCTCACTAAGCGGCTTAAAACAAAAAACCTCGCGAATGCGAGGTTTTTTTATGCCCGTTGGCAGTGCGTTTACCGGGCTTACATAACCTGTAGGCCGGGTAAGGCAAAGCCGCCACCCGGCAAAAGGACAGCTTACTGCTTCGGCTCAGCAACCACTTTGCTACCCAGACCGCGGTTGTTGTACTCCCACATGCGGTTGAAGTTAGCGTCGTTCAGGTTGCGCTGCACGTTCCCTTTATCGTCCACCGCACCGGTATTGCCGGAGAACGGACGTTTAGAGATCGCCGCATCCGCCCACGGCTTCGCCATGTTGAAGCCTTCGTTGATCACGCTGTCGCGGATCACCACCTGACCGTTGGTCGCTGCGTCCACGTCCAGGGAGCGTCCCAGCTGCGCCACGCCGTCACCGGCAGCGTTAAAGCGGCTGTTCACGGCCAGGAAGCCGAAGAAGAGGTTCGACGGGGTTGCCGGAGCAAACACGTAACCTTCCTGCTGGGTACGTGAGTTCACCACGCGGAAATCGGTGTTATCAAATACCACCGCGCCGCGGCCGGAGACCAGATCCACGTCACCTTCAACGTAGCTGTTGGTTACCAGCGTACGGGTCAGACGGTTATTCTGCAGGGTGTTCTGCACGCCGCTGTTGGTCACGAAGAAGGTGTTCTGACGACCCAGAATGTTCACGTTGTTAATCTGAACCTTATCGCCATCGCTGCGCAGCGCGACCGCCTGGTGGTTACCGGCGTCAACGCTGTCGCCCAGGGTATTCTGGATGGTCAGGTTCTGCAGCTGCAGACCGTTATTCTGAGACCAGAATACCGCTGAGCACATCACGCCAACGGTGGCGGAATGCTTGCTCTGGCAGTTATCAAACATGTACCACGCCGGTTTGCCCGGCATATATTTACCGGCCGGGTTCACCAGGTGACGCCAGGTGTTGCTGTCGATTTCAGAATCAATCGCCAGGCCAATTTTTACGTCGATTGCTTTTTCGCCCAGACCGTAAAGCGTAATGCTGCCCGGTGCCGCCGGAACATAGACGGTGCCTTCATATTCGCCTGGCAGGATCGCGATGTACTGGCGAGACGCGCTGTGTTTAGTGATGGCAGCATCTACCGCAGCCTGAATAGAGGTATGTGTTACGCCCTGCGCACCTGCCGGGCCAACCACGAAGTCAGGCTGTTTCGGCAGGTTAATCGAAGACGGGGTCCACGGCGCAGCGTTAGGATCCATCGACGAGAAGTAGTGCGCACGGTCGAAGTTCTTCGCTTCATCAGCGGACAAAATCGGGCGGGAGGCGGTACCGGGCGCGACCTGCTCAGAAGGGCGCTGATCCGGTGGGGTTGAACTGCATGCGGATAAGGTCACGCCAAAGGCGAGCGCTAACGCCAGACGGGAAATCCTGGAAATGTTCAAGGTGAAGCTCCTGGGTATGCAAGTCTTTACGGGATAGACGAAATAGCCTGCTTTTTTATACTAAGTTGAGCGAAACGGGAAGATAAAAAGGGTAAAAGTTGCATTTTTAGCCCTGGAGCGGCGGGTAAGTGATCACAAATAAATAACATTTTCCGCAAAGTCGGTTGACAGCAGACAACAGATGAAAATAAATGTCTATACAACCCATGACAAGTGGAAAGCCCATGCAGCAGATTCATCCTGACGATGTGATATGGCGAAATGCGCGACTGGCTACGATGGCGCCGGACGTCCGTGCGCCCTATGGACTGAAAGATCAACACGCCCTGGTTATACGGGGTCAAACTATCCTGGCCGTGATACCTGAATCTGACATTCCGGCCGGACACACTCACTGTGTCGATCTTCAGGGTCGTCTGGTCACCCCGGGCCTGATTGACTGCCATACCCACCTGGTGTTTGGCGGCGATCGCGCGGCGGAGTGGGAGAAGCGTCTGAACGGTGTCTCTTATCAAACCATCAGCGCCCAAGGGGGCGGGATTAACGCGACCGTGACGGCGACGCGCAGCAGTTCACCCGAAACCCTGCTTAATCTGGCACAGCAGCGGCTTCAGCGTCTGATAAATGAAGGCGTCACCACGGTTGAAATCAAATCGGGATACGGCCTCAACGCCGAGGCCGAAGAGAAAATGCTGCAGGTCGCACGCCAGCTGAGCCTCAATAATCCGATCGATATCAGCCCAACGCTGCTGGCGGCCCATGCCGTTCCGCCGGAATACCGACAGGATCCGGATGCCTACCTCACGCTGGTCTGCGAGCAAATATTGCCCACGCTGTGGCAAAAAGAGTTGTTTGAAGCGGTCGACGTGTTCTGTGAAAACGTCGGCTTTACCCCGTCGCAAACCGAGCGCCTCTTCAAGGCGGCGACCGCGCTCGGTATTCCGGTGAAAGGGCACGTCGAGCAGCTGTCGAATCAGGGCGGTGCGGCGCTGGTCAGCCGGTATAAAGGACTCTCCGCCGATCATATCGAATATCTTGACGACGCAGGCGTTCAGGCGATGGCGCAAAGCGGCACGGTTGCGGTCCTGTTGCCGGGCGCGTTCTATTTTCTGCAGGAGCGCCAGCGTCCACCGGTTGAACAGCTCAGAAAACACGGCGTGCCAATGGCGGTCGCCACCGACTATAACCCCGGCACCAGCCCGTTTGCCAGCCTGCACCTGGCGATGAACATGGCCTGCGTCCAGTTTGGCCTGACGCCCGAGGAAGCCTGGGCTGGCGTCACGCGCCATGCCGCGCAGGCGCTGGGCCGCGGGGAAACCCACGGACAGCTACGAGCCGGGTTTGTCGCTGATTTTATCGTCTGGGATGCGCACCATCCGGTAGAGATGGTCTACGAGCCGGGACGCAATCCGCTGTATCAACGTATTTTCCGTGGGGAGGCAGTATGAGGTTATGGCGGCCCGTCGCCGAAACGGTCTGGCAGGGGCGCGACGACAGCGCCGAGGCCAGCAACGCAACGCGCATTTTCCAGACGATACGGCAGCAGGGGACGTTCACGCCGCTGGCATCCGGCATTGCGCTGATAGGCTTTGAATGTGATGCAGGGGTAAAACGTAATCAGGGCAGGCCCGGCGCCGTGCAGGCGCCTGATGTGCTGCGTAAGGCGCTGGCAAATATGGCAAGCCATCCGGGACACGAGCGGCTGGCGGATATGGGGTCGGTTTACGTTGAAGGTGACGACCTGGAAGCGGCACAGCAGGCGTTAAGCGGTGCCGTGACAGCCTGCCAGCGCTCCGGGATGCGCACGCTGGTCTTTGGCGGCGGACACGAAACCGCGTGGGCGCACGGTCGCGGCGTGCTGGACGCCTTCCCGAACGAGCGGGTAGTCATTATCAACCTGGATGCCCATCTCGATCTGCGCAAGGCCGACCGGGCGACGTCCGGCACGCCGTTTCGCCAGCTGGCGCACTACTGCGATGAGCGCGGGCGGGCATTTCAGTACGCCTGCTTTGGCATGAGCCGGGCGGCGAACACGCAGGCGCTGTGGGATGAGGCTGAACGCCTGAACGTCACGCTGGTGGAGGATCTCCATTTCAGGCGCGATGCGCTATCCGCGCTGGAAAAGGTGCTGGTCCAGGCCGATCGCGTCTACCTTACAATCGATCTGGACGTCCTGCCCGCCAGCGAAATGCCTGCCGTTTCCGCTCCGGCTGCGTTAGGCATACCGGCTCTGGATCTCCTCCCCGTCATCGAACAAATCTGCCGTAGCGGTAAGCTACAGGCCGCCGATCTGGTAGAGTTTAACCCGCAGTTCGATCGGGACGGGCAGGGCGCAAAGCTTGCCGCCCGTCTGGCCTGGCAAATTGCTCACTGGTGGGCATAACACTATTCAAGGAGTCACGATGTTTTCACGCTCACCCCTGCCGCCGTCGAGCCCTCCCGCGCCTTTCTACGAAAAGGTGAAGCAGGCGATCAGCGAAAAAATCGCCACCGGCGTCTGGCGGCCGCACGACCGCATTCCCTCGGAGGCCGATCTGGTGGCGCAGTTTGGCTTTAGCCGGATGACCGTCAACCGGGCGCTGCGCGAGCTGACCGACGAAGGGCTTCTGGTGCGCCTGCAGGGCGTCGGGACGTTTGTGGCGGAGCCGAAAGGGCAGTCCGCCCTGTTTGAAATCCGCAGTATTGCGGACGAGATTGCCGCGCGTAATCATCAGCACCGCTGTGAGGTGCTGGTGCTCGAAGAGACCCAGGCCAGCGCCGAGCAGGCGGTAGAGCTGAACGTCAAAGAAGGCAGCCGCATCTTCCACTCCGTGATGGTGCATTTCGAAAACGACGTTCCGGTGCAGATTGAGGATCGCTGCGTGAACGCCGAACGGATACCGGACTATCTGAACCAGGATTACACCCAGACCACGCCGCATGCCTATCTCTCGCTCGTCGCACCGCTGACGGAAGGGGAGCACATTGTGGAAGCCGTGCGCGCCACGCCGCAGGAGTGCGAACGGCTGCGCATTAAAGAGCACGACCCGTGCCTGCTGATCCGCCGTCGAACCTGGTCCTCGTCGCACATCGTGTCACATGCCCGGCTGCTTTTCCCGGGGAACCGTTACCGGCTGCAGGGCCACTTTATGTCATAAGTTTTATAAGCGTGATCGCTAACGCAATATAACAAAATTGTATCTTTTTTGTTAAATCTGACCTTGTGTGTGCTTGTCTATACAAGTATATCTAAATGCATCATCTGTCCCGTATAGGAGCACACAATGTCGTCAGGTAAATACCGCCAGCAGGACGTCCGCGCCGCGCGCGGCACCACCCTTACTGCCAAAAGCTGGCTCACCGAAGCCCCGCTGCGCATGTTGATGAACAACCTTGATCCTGAGGTGGCGGAAAACCCCCACGAGCTGGTGGTCTACGGCGGCATTGGCCGCGCCGCGCGCAACTGGGAATGCTATGACGCCATTGTTAAGGCACTGACCGAACTCGAAAACGACGAAACCCTGCTGGTGCAGTCCGGCAAGCCGGTTGGCGTGTTTAAAACCCACAAAAATGCCCCGCGCGTGCTGATCGCCAACTCTAACCTCGTGCCGCACTGGGCCACCTGGGAACACTTCAACGAACTCGACGCGAAAGGGCTGGCGATGTATGGCCAGATGACCGCCGGGAGCTGGATCTACATCGGCAGTCAGGGGATCGTGCAGGGCACCTACGAAACCTTCGTGGAGGCCGGTCGCCAGCACTACAACGGCTCGCTGAAAGGCCGCTGGGTATTGACCGCCGGTCTTGGCGGGATGGGCGGCGCGCAGCCGCTGGCCGCCACGCTGGCCGGCGCGTGCTCGCTGAACATTGAGTGCCAGCAGAGCCGCATTGATTTCCGACTGCGCACCCGTTACGTCGACGAACAGGCCGAGAATCTCGATGACGCGCTGGCGCGCATTAAAAAGTACACGTCCGAAGGCAAAGCGGTGTCGATTGCCCTGTGCGGCAACGCGGCGGACATTCTTCCTGAACTCGTCGCCCGCGGCGTGCGACCGGATCTGGTCACCGACCAGACCAGCGCCCACGATCCGCTGCACGGCTACCTGCCAAAAGGCTGGTCGTGGGAAGACTATCAGCAAAAAGCGGAGGCCGACCCGGAAGGCACGGTGCTTGCCGCGAAACGCTCCATGGCGGAACACGTCTCTGCGATGCTGGCCTTCAGCCAGATGGGCATTCCGACCTTTGACTACGGCAACAACATTCGCCAGATGGCGAAAGAGATGGGCGTGAGTAACGCCTTCGACTTCCCCGGCTTCGTCCCGGCCTATATCCGCCCGCTGTTCTGCCGCGGCATCGGACCGTTCCGCTGGGTTGCCCTGTCCGGCGACCCGGAGGACATCTACAAGACCGACGCCAAAGTGAAGGAGATCGTCGCCGATGACGAACACCTGCACCACTGGCTGGACATGGCCCGCGAGCGCATTAACTTCCAGGGCCTGCCGGCGCGTATCTGCTGGGTAGGGCTGGAGTGGCGTCAAAAACTGGGCCTCGCCTTCAACGAAATGGTGCGCAGCGGTGAAGTTTCCGCGCCGATCGTCATCGGCCGAGACCACCTGGACTCCGGCTCCGTCGCCAGCCCGAACCGCGAAACCGAAGCCATGCGCGACGGCTCGGACGCGGTCTCCGACTGGCCATTGCTGAACGCCCTGCTCAACACTGCCAGCGGCGCGACCTGGGTGTCGCTGCACCACGGCGGCGGCGTGGGAATGGGCTTCTCCCAGCATTCCGGGATGGTCATCGTCTGCGACGGTACCGATGAAGCCGCCGCGCGTATCGCTCGCGTGCTCCACAACGACCCGGCCACCGGCGTGATGCGTCACGCGGATGCGGGTTACGAGATTGCCATTGACTGTGCCAAAGAGCAGGGACTTAACCTGCCGATGATCCCTGCCACACAAGGAAAGCATGAATGAACGCGTTAACACTCACTCCCGGCTCACTGACGCTCAAGCAGCTGCGTAACGTCTGGCGTCAGCCGGTCACCCTGTCGCTTGATGAAAGCGCCCACGCCGCCATTAACGACAGCGTGGCCTGCGTTGAAGCCATCGTTGCCGAAGGGCGCACGGCTTACGGGATTAATACCGGCTTTGGGCTGCTGGCGCAGACCCGCATCGCGACGCACGATCTGGAAAACCTGCAGCGTTCGCTGGTGCTGTCGCACGCGGCGGGCGTGGGTCAGCCGCTTGACGATGAGATTGTCCGTCTGATGATGGTGCTCAAAATCAACAGCCTGGCGCGCGGTTTCTCCGGCATTCGCCTGAGCGTGATTCAGGCGCTGATGGCGCTGGTTAATGCGGAGGTCTATCCGTGGATCCCGGCGAAGGGCTCCGTCGGTGCCTCCGGCGATCTCGCGCCGCTGGCGCACATGTCGCTGCTGCTGCTGGGCGAAGGCAAAGCGCGCTGGCAGGGCGAGTGGCTGCCTGCGAAAGAGGCGCTGAAAAAAGCCGGCTTAACGCCGATCACGCTGGCGGCGAAAGAGGGGCTGGCGTTGCTGAACGGTACCCAGGCATCGACCGCCTTCGCGCTGCGCGGCCTGTTTGAAGCGGAAGATCTGTTTGCCTCGGCGGTGGTGTGCGGTGCGCTGACCACCGAAGCGGTGCTGGGCTCGCGTCGCCCGTTCGATGCCCGCATCCACGAGGTGCGCGGTCAGCGGGGACAGATTGATGCCGCCGCGATGTACCGTCACGTGCTTACCGACACCAGCGAGATCGCGGAGTCACACCACAACTGTGAGAAGGTGCAGGATCCGTATTCCCTGCGCTGCCAGCCGCAGGTGATGGGCGCGTGCCTGACGCAGCTGCGCCAGGCGGCGGAGGTGCTGCTGGTGGAGGCCAACGCGGTGTCCGATAACCCGCTGGTGTTCGCCCAGGAAAACGAGGTGGTCTCCGGCGGTAATTTCCACGCCGAGCCGGTGGCAATGGCGGCGGATAATATCGCGCTGGCGATTGCCGAAGTCGGCGCGTTGTCCGAGCGCCGCATCGCGCTGATGATGGATAAACACATGTCCCAGCTGCCACCGTTCCTGGTGCGTAACGGCGGGGTCAACTCGGGCTTTATGATTGCTCAGGTGACGGCCGCAGCGCTGGCAAGCGAGAACAAAGCCCTGTCGCACCCGCACAGCGTGGACAGCCTGCCAACGTCTGCAAACCAGGAAGATCACGTTTCGATGGCACCAGCTGCCGGGCGTCGTCTCTGGGAAATGGCCTCCAACACCCGCGGCGTGCTGGCGGTGGAATGGCTGGCGGCAAGTCAGGGTATCGATCTGCGTGAAGGGCTTAAATCCAGCCCGCTGCTGGAGCAGGCGCGTCATGCGCTGCGCGAGCACGTCACGCATTACGATGATGACCGCTTCTTTGCCCCGGATATTGATAAGGCGATGCAGCTTCTGGAAGAAGGGCGGCTGGTGGGGCTGCTACCTTCGGTGCTGTGATTTTTTTGCCCGGTGGCGCTGCGCTTACCGGGCCTACGAGTGCGAAATCCAGGCCGGGTAAGGCGTAGCCGCCACCCGGCTTTTTTTACGAATACATCGCCGTTATCGACGCGCTCCCCAGGGAATGGAAATGCACGTTAAACCCGACCATCGCGCCGCTCGCCCCTTCATCAACCTCAATCTTCTCCACGTCCAGCGCGTGCACCGTGAAGATATAGCGGTGGGTTTCCCCTTTTGGTGGCGCCGCGCCGCCGTAGCCCGCTTTACCGAAGTCAGTACGCGTCTGAATGGCACCTTCAGGCAGGGCAACCAGGCCTGAACCGGAACCCTGCGGCAGCACGCGCGTGTCGGCAGGCAGGTTCGCCACGATCCAGTGCCACCATCCGGAACCGGTTGGCGCATCCGGGTCATAGCATGTCACGACAAAGCTTTTGGTGCCTGCCGGAACCTCGTCCCACGCCAGGTGCGGGGAGATGTTATCGCCCTGATACCCCATGCCGTTGAAAACGTGCCGTTCCGGCAGCTTTTCGCCGTCGCGCAGATCTTTACTGATGATTTTCATACGGTTTACCCTCGTTGATCGCTCGTTCAGCAAGTGTAATGCATTGGGTTAAATCGTGAAATGCGCGGGAATGTTAACGGCTGTTACAACCGCGTCGGTTAATTTTCGAAGCTGCTCTGGCGTGATGCTGTACGGCGGCATCAGATAGATAAGCTTGCCGAAAGGCCGGACCCACACGCCCTGGTCCACGAAGAAGCGCTGCAGCGCGGCCATATTCACCGGATGGGTGGTTTCAATCACCCCGATGGCGCCCAGCACGCGCACGTCCGCCACGAAATTCGCGCCCGAGGCGGCGCTCAGCTCCGATTTCAGCTGCGCTTCTATCGCCGCAACCTGCGTCTGCCACTCGCCGCTCTCCAGAATCGCAAGGCTTTCACTCGCCACGGCGCAGGCCAGCGGGTTACCCATAAACGTCGGGCCGTGCATAAAGCAGCCGGCTTCACCGTCGCTGATGGTGTCGGCCACTTGGCGGGTCGTGAGCGTGGCGGAGAGCGTCATGGTGCCGCCCGTCAGCGCTTTACCGAGGCACAGAATATCCGGCGCAATGCCCGCATGTTCGCAGGCAAACAGCTTGCCGGTGCGGCCAAAGCCGGTGGCGATCTCATCGGCAATCAGCAGAATGCCCTCGCGGTCGCACATCCTGCGAATACGCTTCAGCCATTCCGGGTGGTACATCCGCATCCCGCCCGCGCCCTGCACGATCGGTTCAAGAATGACGGCGGCAATCTCATGACGATGTGCCGCCATCAGTCGGGCGAAGCCGACCATGTCCATCTCGTTCCACTCGCCGTCGAAGCGGCTCTGCGGCGCAGGGGCGAACAGGTTTTCCGGCAGATACCCCTTCCACAGGCTGTGCATGGAGTTGTCCGGATCGCACACCGACATCGCCCCGAAGGTATCCCCGTGATAGCCGTTGCGGAAGGTGAGGAACCGCTGGCGCGTTTCGCCCTTTGCATGCCAGTACTGCAGCGCCATTTTCATCGCCACTTCCACCGCCACGGAGCCGGAATCCGCCAGGAACACGCACTCCAGCGAGTCAGGCGTCATCGCCACCAGACGGCGGCATAAATCCACCGCGGGCTGGTGGGTGATCCCGCCAAACATCACGTGCGACATCTGGTCAATCTGCGCCTTCATCGCCGCGTTCAGGCGCGGGTGGTTATACCCGTGAATCGCCGCCCACCAGGAGGACATCCCGTCAACCAGCCGCTCGCCGCTGGCGAGGTGCAGCTCGCAGCCGTGGGCGGAGGCCACCGGATAGACGGGAAGGGGGCGGGTGGTGGAGGTGTAAGGGTGCCAGATATGCTGCTTGTCGAAGGCGAGATCGTCCTGGGTCATAATCGACTTGTAAACCATTTTGAAAAGTTTTAGGTTTACGAGTATAAACCGAACCGAAAATTAACAAAACCCTTTGGAGAAGCCCGATGGCTCACCACGCACGCTGGACGATGTCGCAAGTTACTGAATTATTTAACAAACCTTTCCTTGAGCTGATGTTCGAAGCCCAACAGGTGCATCGTCAGCACTTCGATCCCCGCCATGTTCAGGTCAGCACGCTGCTGTCGATCAAGACCGGCGCCTGCCCCGAAGACTGCAAATACTGCCCGCAGAGCGCGCGCTACAAAACCGGTCTGGAGTCAGAGCGCCTGATGGAGGTCGAGCAGGTTCTCGACTCCGCGCGCAAGGCCAAAAATGCCGGTTCAACCCGCTTCTGCATGGGCGCGGCGTGGAAGAACCCGCACGATCGCGACATGCCGTATCTGGAGCAGATGGTGAAGGGCGTGAAGGAGATGGGCCTCGAAGCTTGCATGACCCTCGGCACGCTCAACGAAGAGCAGGCGCAGCGCCTCTCGGCCGCGGGGCTGGATTACTACAACCACAACCTCGACACCTCGCCGGAATTTTACGGCAATATCATCACCACGCGTACCTACCAGGAGCGTCTGGATACGCTGGATAAAGTGCGTGACGCGGGGATCAAGGTCTGCTCCGGCGGCATCGTGGGCTTAGGCGAAACGGTGAAAGACCGCGCGGGCCTGCTGCTGCAGCTGGCGAACCTGCCGACCCCGCCGGAAAGCGTGCCGATCAACATGCTGGTGAAGGTCAAGGGCACGCCGCTGGCGGATAACGAGGACGTGGATGCGTTTGATTTTATCCGCACCATCGCGGTGGCGCGCATCATGATGCCAACGTCTTACGTTCGCCTCTCAGCGGGCCGCGAGCAGATGAACGAGCAGACCCAGGCGATGTGCTTTATGGCCGGCGCCAACTCCATCTTCTACGGCTGCAAGCTGCTGACCACGCCGAACCCGGAAGAGGACAAAGATGTTCAGCTGTTCCGCAAGCTGGGGCTGAACCCGCACCAGACCGAGGTGCTGACGGGCGATAACGAGCAACAGCAGCAGCTGGAGCAGCAGATTTTCAACGCCGACACCGACCAGTTCTACAACGCGGCAGCCGTATGACCTGGCAGGCACGTATCAACTCTGCGCTCGACGACCGTCGGGCGGCAGAGGCATTCCGCGTTCGCAAGGTGGTGGAAAACGGCGCGGGCCGTTTTCTTACCCGTGAAGGCCAGCAGTTCTGCAATTTCTCCAGCAACGACTATCTCGGGCTGAGCCAGCATCCGGCCATTATCCGCGCCTGGCAGCAGGGCGCGGAGCGGTTTGGCGTGGGCAGCGGCGGATCGGGACACGTCAGCGGATACACCACGGCGCATCAGGCGCTGGAAGAGGCGCTTGCCGACTGGCTGGGCTACCCGGGCGCGCTGCTGTTTATCTCCGGCTTTGCCGCCAACCAGGCGGTCATCACGGCCTTGATGGGCAAGGACGATCGCATTGTCGCCGATCGCTTAAGCCACGCCTCCCTGCTGGAGGCGGCAAATTTAAGCCCGGCGCAGCTGCGGCGTTTTGCCCATAACGATGCGGGGCAGCTTGCTGCGCTGCTGGATAAACCCTGCGACGGACAACAGCTGGCGGTCACGGAAGGGGTGTTCAGCATGGACGGCGACAGCGCGCCGCTTGCCGCGCTGCACGAGGCCGCAAAGCGGCAAAACGCCTGGCTGCTGGTGGACGATGCCCACGGCACTGGCGTGATGGGCGACGAAGGGCGCGGGAGCGCATACCAGCAAAACGTGAAGCCGGAACTGCTGATTGTCACCTTCGGCAAAGGCTTTGGCGTCAGCGGCGCCGCCGTGCTGTGCAGCGAATCCGTCGCCGACTATCTGCTGCAGTTTGCCCGCCACCTGATTTACAGCACCAGCATGCCTCCGGCGCAGGCCGTAGCGCTGTCAGCGTCGCTGGCGGTGATACGCAGCGCAGAAGGAGATGAGCGTCGCCAGCGGCTGGCAGAGCATATTGCGCGCTTCCGTCAGGGACTCGCGGCGCTGCCTTTCCACAGTCCCGATTCGCAGAGCGCTATCCAGCCGGTGATTGTCGGTGAAAACGGCCGCGCGCTGGCACTGGCACAGGCGCTGCGCCAGCGGGGCATGTGGGTCACGGCCATCCGCCCGCCCACCGTCCCACCGGGCACGGCGCGGCTGCGCTTAACCCTGACGGCGGCGCATGAAGCACAGGATATTGAGACGTTGCTGGAGGCGCTCCATGATGCCGGTGAATAAGCAGGCCATCGCGGCCGCATTTGGCCGCGCCGCGCAGAGCTATTCGCAGCATGATGAGCTGCAGCGTTTGAGCGCGCAGGGGCTTCTGGCCGCCCTTGGCGAGAACGTTTTTCCACAGGTGCTGGACGCTGGCTGTGGTCCCGGCAGCAACAGCCGCTACTGGCGCGGGGCGGGAAGCCAGGTGACGGCTATCGATCTCTCAGCCCGGATGCTGGAAGAGGCACGCCAGCGGCAGGCGGCAGATCGTTATCTGCTGGCCGATATCGAGGCGATCCCGCTGGCGGACGCGCAGTTCGATCTGGTCTGGAGCCATCTGGCGGTTCAGTGGTGCAGCAGCCTGCCGCAGGCTCTGCGCGAGCTTTATCGCGTGGCGCGGCCTGGCGGGAAGGTGGCCTTTACCACCTTGCTGGAAAGTTCGCTGCCGGAGCTGAATCAGGCCTGGAAAGCGGTGGATGAACAGCCGCACGCTAACCGGTTTTTATCGCATGAGCAGGTGACGCAGGCGCTGGCAGGCTGGCGCTATCGCAGCACGGTGCAGACCATCACGCTCAATTTTAGCGATGCGTTCAGCGCCATGCGTTCGCTGAAGGGCATCGGCGCCACGCACCTGCATACCGGACGCGAGAAAAAACCGCTTACCCGGGGGCAGCTGCAGCGCCTTGAGCTGGCCTGGCCGCAGCAGCGGGGGCATTTCCCGCTCTCCTATCAACTTTTTCATGGGGTTATCGAACGTGACTGAACGTTATTTTGTCACCGGCACGGACACAGAAGTGGGCAAAACGGTTGCCAGCACGGCATTGCTGCAGGCGGCACGGCTGCTCGGGAAAAACACCGCCGGGTATAAGCCCGTGGCGTCCGGCAGCGAGATGACGGCGGAAGGGTTACGCAACACCGACGCGCTCGCGCTCCAGCGTAACAGCACGCGTGAACTCGCCTATTCTGCAGTGAATCCGTACACCTTTGCCGAACCGACCTCGCCGCACATTGTCAGCGCTGATGAAGGCCGTCCGATTGATTTCGCCGTGCTGTCCGCCGGATTGCGGACGCTGGAAAGACAGGCCGACTGGGTGCTGGTGGAAGGGGCCGGCGGCTGGTTTACGCCGCTTTCAGACACGCAGACGTTTGCTGACTGGGTGCAGGCCGAGCAGCTTCCGGTCATTCTTGTCGTCGGCGTCAAGCTGGGCTGCATCAATCACGCCATGTTGACCGCACAGGCCGTACAGCAGGCCGGGCTGCGTCTTGCGGGCTGGATAGCCAACGACGTGGTTGCGCCGGGTAAACGCCATCAGGCGTATCTGGCGACGCTCAGGCGCGTCCTTCCCGCGCCGTGCCTCGGGGAAATTCCCTGGCTGGCTGACGGCGCGGAAAATGCCGAAATCGGACGTTATCTCGATCTCAGCGTTTTGCTTCCCGCGACATCCAGTGAGCGATAAGCTCGTCATCCAGTTCGTTAACGTGGCCCTGCGCCACGTTACGCCCGCGATAGAGCAGACAGAAACGGTCCGCCACCCGGCGGATAAACGACAGCTGCTGCTCCGCTAACAGCACCGTCATCCCTAACTCCCGGTTTAAGCGCCCCAGCAGCTGCACCAGCTTCTGGGCAACGCTGTGCCCCGCGCCGTGCAGCGGTTCATCCAGGATCAGCAGGTGAGGGCGGTTCACCAGCGCATTAGCCAGCGCCAGCTGATACTGGTCGTCCGGAGAGAGCGCGTTGGCGCGGGTTCGTCGCAAGGCATAGAGCGCCGGGAACAGGTCGTAAACGTCATTTTTCGCCTCCGGGTTCGGTTTCCCCGTCGCCCGCATGGCGATATGCAGGTTCTCCTCAATCGTGAGCTGGGAGAAGATCCGCCTGTCCTGCGAGACATAGCCTATTCCCGGCCCGGAACGCTGTTCTGGCGGCGGGTTGAGCAAATCGCGCGGCGGCGCGCCTGCCTCATACCAGATGATGCTGCCGCTTTCGACGGGCACTTTCCCGGCGATGCAATTCATGAGGGTGGTTTTCCCCATCCCCGGCAGGCCAACGACGCCTGTACACATCCCTTGCGGAAAATCTAAATCCACATTCCATAGCGTATGTTGACTTCCGTAAAACTGATTCACTGCACGCAGGCTCAACATCTTTCTCTCCTTAAAAATGTGTGTAGGTGTGGCTCGTTGTTAAACTGCAAAACCCCTGCCATAAAGCGGAAAGTGATTAAAAAAGCGTCTTTTTTAGGAATAAGTCACAGAAGCGCGGGGGATAAAAAGGGGGATTGCACATCGACGGTGCCGACGGTGTTGAGTTGTGGTGCAGAGCCAGAAATGATGGAAATGTGAGCAAGATCTCGTCAGTTGGTTATGAATGACGCGACTGTTAATCAGCAAAAAAGAGCTATAAAAATTTTTTGCTGCCGCCTCGTGGGAAAATCCGGGAATTTGCAGAGCGCCAGTCTGTATGGGCTGGAAGCAGTTATCCACTATTCCTGTGGATAACCATGTGCATTAGAGTTAGAAAACACGCGATAAGCGAGAGAAGACGCGGCTTACGCCCAAATTGACGCGAAACGCGGCTTTAGAAAATATCGTTTATTTTTTAATTGGTTAGATAAAATCAATTCCCGTCATGAAAGTGTCACCCGTTGCCATAAAACTATCATTACCTGGCTTGACAAATGTTAAAAAAGAAAAAGTTCTGGGGATAACCTGACCTGACTGGTGTTTTATGTTGCCACTGTCCAAATTTTGGCCGCTATCGCGCTAATCATTCAGGCGCTATGCTAAATATCCTGACATGCTACTGGTTTTTCATCCAGTGTTTTTTACTGGCATTCCTGGCAACAAGGAGTAAAATTATTCACCTGCCGCTTATAACGTCATCAGGTTGTCGCCCATGAGTAAACCGTTCAAATTGAATTCTGCTTTCCGTCCGTCTGGCGATCAGCCTGAAGCGATCCGTCGTCTGGAAGAGGGGCTGGAAGATGGGCTGGCGCACCAGACGCTGCTCGGGGTTACCGGCTCGGGTAAAACCTTTACCATTGCCAACGTGATTGCGGATCTCCAGCGCCCTACGATGGTGCTGGCGCCCAACAAAACCCTGGCGGCGCAGCTTTACGGCGAGATGAAAGAGTTCTTCCCGGAAAACGCCGTTGAGTATTTCGTCTCCTACTACGATTACTACCAGCCAGAAGCCTATGTGCCGAGCTCTGATACCTTCATCGAGAAAGATGCGTCGGTGAACGAACACATTGAGCAGATGCGACTGTCGGCCACTAAGGCGCTGCTGGAGCGTCGCGATGTGGTTGTGGTGGCCTCTGTTTCGGCGATTTACGGCCTGGGCGACCCGGATCTCTATCTCAAGATGATGCTGCACCTGACGCAGGGGATGATCATCGACCAGCGCGCGATTTTGCGTCGTCTGGCGGAGCTGCAGTACACCCGCAACGACCAGGCCTTCCAGCGTGGTACGTTCCGCGTGCGCGGCGAAGTGATCGACATCTTCCCGGCGGAATCGGACGATATGGCGCTGCGCGTTGAGCTGTTTGACGAGGAGGTCGAACGCCTGTCGCTCTTCGACCCGCTGACAGGACACGTTGAGTCGGTGATCCAGCGCTTCACCATCTACCCGAAAACGCACTACGTGACGCCGCGCGAGCGTATCGTGCAGGCGATGGAAGAGATCAAAGTGGAGCTGGCCGAGCGCCGCAAAGTGCTGCTGGCGAACAATAAGCTGCTGGAAGAGCAGCGCCTCAGCCAGCGTACTCAGTTCGACCTGGAGATGATGAACGAGCTGGGCTACTGCTCCGGCATCGAAAACTACTCCCGCTTCCTCTCCGGGCGCGGGCCGGGCGAGCCGCCGCCGACGCTGTTTGATTACCTTCCGGCCGACGGTTTGCTGGTGATCGACGAATCCCACGTCACGATCCCGCAGATCGGCGGGATGTACCGCGGCGACCGGGCGCGTAAAGAGACGCTGGTGGAGTACGGATTCCGCCTGCCGTCAGCGCTGGATAACCGTCCGATGAAGTTTGAAGAGTTTGAGGCGCTGGCGCCGCAAACCATCTACGTCTCTGCCACGCCGGGCAACTACGAGCTGGAAAAATCGGGCGATGAGGTGGTTGACCAGGTAGTGCGTCCGACCGGGCTTCTGGACCCGATTATCGAGGTGCGTCCGGTGGCGACGCAGGTAGACGACCTGCTCTCTGAGATCCGCGCCCGTTCCGCCATTAACGAGCGCGTGCTGGTGACCACGCTCACCAAGCGTATGGCGGAAGACCTGACCGAGTATCTCGAAGAGCACGGCGAGAAGGTGCGTTATCTGCACTCGGATATCGATACCGTGGAGCGCATGGAGATTATCCGCGACCTGCGTCTGGGCGAGTTTGACGTGCTGGTAGGGATTAACCTGCTGCGGGAAGGTCTGGATATGCCGGAAGTCTCGCTGGTGGCGATTCTGGACGCGGATAAAGAGGGCTTCCTGCGCTCTGAACGCTCCCTGATCCAGACCATTGGCCGCGCCGCGCGTAACGTCAACGGGAAAGCGATTCTGTACGGCGACAAAATCACCCCGTCAATGGCGAAAGCGATCGGTGAGACGGAGCGCCGCCGCGAGAAGCAGCAGCGCTACAACGAAGAGCACGGCATTACCCCGCAGGGGCTGAACAAGAAGGTGGTGGATATTCTGGCGCTGGGCCAGAACATTGCCAAAACCAAAGCGAAAGGCCGCGGCAAGGCGCGTTCAGTGGTGGAAGAAGATACCGTCGTGCTGACGCCGAAGGCGCTGCAGCAGAAGATCCACGAGCTGGAAGGGCAGATGATGCAGCACGCGCAGAACCTGGAGTTCGAAGAGGCGGCGCAGATCCGCGACCAGCTTCATCAGCTGCGGGATCTGTTTATCGCGGCATCGTGAGTTTTTTGCCCGGTGGCGCTGCGCTTACCGGGCCTACAGGTTTAGCGTCTTTTGTCACCCCGGTAAGCGCAGCGCCACCGGGGTTTTTGTTAACCCAACGCCTGAATCGCTTTCTCCAGCGCCTCGCGCAGCAGGTGGCGGTCGTGACGATATTTAATATCGCTGGCTTCCAGCGGCTCCTGCACCACCACGCGATCGCCAATCCCTGTCACATCCACTTTTGGCCCAACCACGACACCGTCGATAATTTTCTTACCGACGTACTGCTCCATCAGGTCCAGCTTGTCCGCCAGCGACAGGCTCGCCGCTGCCGGGCTCAGCTCACGGCCCAGGTTACCGATATAGACCATCGGCGCCGGGGTGCGGCGCAGCGCCTGCGCCAGCTCTTTCACCAGCAGGATCGGCATCAGGCTGGTGTAAAAGCTGCCCGGGCCGATCAGAATTAAATCCGCATCGCCAATTGCTTCTACGGCTTCACGCGTCGCCGGCACGCTCGGGTAAGTCATCAGCTCTTTGGGCGGCAGCAGAAGCTGGTCAATGTTCACTTCGCCGTATACTTCATGCCCTTCGGCGTCGATGGCCATCAAATCGACCGGTTGTTCAGACATCGGGATCAGAAATGCGTCCACTTTGAGCAGGTTACGGATCAGATTGATGGCTTCAAGAGGCCTTACGCTCAGGTGATCCAGCGCCTTTAACATCAGATTTCCGAGGTTATGTCCGGAAAGTTCGCCATTGCCGCCAAAACGGTACTCAAACATCGCCGATGCGACGCTCGGCTCGGTAATTAACTGGTTCAGGCAGTTGCGCATATCGCCCCAGGCAATACCGCCTTCGGCACGTCTGATCCGCCCGGTTGAGCCGCCGTTATCGGTGGTGGTCACTATCCCTGTCAGCCTTGAGCCGAGTGACGACAAAGAGGACATAACGCGGCCCAGGCCGTGGCCTCCGCCAAGAGCGACCACTCGGTCAAGATCCGCAAAAGTGCGATTGCGCATACGTATTCCTTATCACGTTCGATCGCGTAACAGTAACCTAACTACCCCTAAAAGACGATGCCTCACCCGAAGCAAAATGACGTATATCAATGTGAAAGTGCAGTTTTTAGGTATTCTGTAGCGAAAATGCAGGATTGATTCGCTATATACGCAATTATATAGCGAAAAGCGATAATGGCGCTGTCAGACTTTCCGCGCTACTATCGCCTTAACCACGTTTTCAACACTGAAAACATACACTCTAGCCCTTGTGCCTGTGTCGAAAGATATGGCGCTCTGGCCGTGGCGAATTTGCCACCAGGGTACAGAAAGAAATGACTGTGCCTCCCGTATCTGGAAAGGTGTACATGGCTTCACAACTTACTGATGCTTTCGCGCGTAAGTTTTATTACTTACGTCTGTCGATTACCGATGTGTGCAACTTCCGTTGCACCTACTGCCTGCCCGACGGCTACAAACCGGGCAGCGTCACCAATAACGGCTTTCTCTCCGTGGATGAAGTGCGCCGCGTCACGCGCGCCTTCTCTGAGCTCGGCACCGAAAAAGTGCGTCTGACCGGCGGTGAACCCTCTCTGCGCCGTGATTTCCCGGACATCATTGCTGCCGTGCGTGAAAACGACCGCATTCGCCAGATTGCCGTGACCACCAACGGTTACCGCATGGCGCGCGACGTGGCCACCTGGCGCGATGCGGGCTTAACCGCCATTAACGTCAGCGTGGACAGTCTCGACGCCCGCCAGTTTCACGCCATTACCGGCCAGGATAAATTCCGCCAGGTGATGGACGGCATCGACGCGGCGTTCAGCGCCGGGTTCGAGAAGGTCAAAGTCAATACGGTGCTGATGCGCGACGTCAACCACCATCAGCTGGACACCTTCCTCGCCTGGATCAAATCCCGCCCCATTCAGCTGCGCTTTATCGAGCTGATGGAAACCGGCGAGGGCAGCGAGCTGTTCCGTCGTCATCACATCTCCGGCATGGTCCTACGCGACGCGCTGCTGAAACGCGGCTGGATCCACCAGATCCGCCAGCGCAGCGACGGTCCGGCGCAGGTCTTCTGCCATCCTGATTACGAAGGCGAAATTGGGCTTATCATGCCTTACGAGAAAGACTTCTGCGCCAGCTGCAACCGCCTGCGCGTCTCTTCCGTCGGCAAGCTGCACCTGTGCCTGTTCGGGGACGGCGGCGTGGATCTTCGCGATCTGCTGGCAGACGATGCCCAGCAGGAGGCGCTTGAAGCGCGCATTTCTGAAGCGCTGACGCATAAAAAACAGACCCACTTCCTGCATCAGGGCAATACCGGCATTACTCAGAACCTGTCTTACATCGGCGGGTAATCAGGCTTAAGAAGGAATCAGAAGATGAGTCAGGTAAGCGCAGAATTTATCCCGACACGCATTGCTATCCTTACCGTTTCCGATCGCCGTGGCGAAGAGGATGATACCTCCGGCCACTGGCTGCGCGAGGCGGCCCATGACGCGGGACATCACATCGTCGATAAAGCGATCGTGAAGGAGAACCGCTACGCCATTCGCGCGCAGGTCTCTCAGTGGATCGCCAGCGATGAGGTGCAGGTGGTGCTGATCACCGGCGGCACCGGCTTTACCGCAGGCGATCAGGCCCCCGAAGCGCTGATCCCGCTGTTCGATCGCGAGGTGGAAGGCTTCGGCGAGGTGTTCCGCATGCTCTCCTTTGAAGAGATTGGCACCTCCACGCTCCAGTCGCGCGCCGTTGCCGGGGTGGCGAACAACACCCTGATTTTCGCCATGCCGGGCTCGACCAAAGCCTGCCGCACCGCGTGGGAAAACATCATCGCCCCGCAGCTGGATGCCCGTACCCGTCCGTGTAATTTCCATCCCCATTTAAAGAAATAAGCTATGTCACAACTGACCCACATTAACGCCGCTGGCGAAGCGCATATGGTGGACGTCTCTGCCAAAGCGGAAACGGTGCGCGAAGCGCGCGCCGAAGCGTTCGTCACCATGCTGCCGGAAACGCTGGCGATGATCATCGACGGCAGCCATCACAAGGGTGATGTCTTTGCCACCGCCCGCATCGCCGGTATTCAGGCCGCCAAGCGCACCTGGGACTTAATTCCGCTGTGCCATCCGCTGATGCTGAGCAAGGTGGAGGTAAACCTGCAGGCGCAGCCGGAGCAGAGCCGCGTGCGCATTGAATCGCTGTGCCGCTTAACCGGCAAAACCGGCGTGGAGATGGAGGCGCTGACGGCAGCGTCCGTGGCCGCGCTGACCATCTACGACATGTGCAAAGCGGTGCAGAAAGACATGGTGATTGGCCCGGTTCGCCTGCTGGCAAAAAGCGGCGGCAAATCCGGAGATTTTAAGGTGGACAGCCATGATTAAGGTGCTCTTTTTTGCGCAGGTGCGCGAGCTGGTGAATACCGACAGCCTGACGCTGGATGCGTCTTTTGACAACGTTGCGGCCCTGCGCGCGCATCTGGCGGCACAGAGCGACCGCTGGGCGCTGGCGCTCGACGAAGGCAAGCTGCTGGCCGCCGTTAACCAGACGCTGGTGGAGTTCACTCATCCGCTGAAGGAAGGCGATGAAGTGGCCTTCTTCCCGCCGGTCACAGGGGGCTAATATGAGTGAAACCCGCATTCTGGTTGGCCCTGAGCGCTTTAACGTAGGGACAGAATACAGCTGGCTGGCGGAACGCGACGAAGACGGTGCCGTCGTGACCTTTACCGGCAAAGTGCGCAATCACAACCTCGGTGACAGCGTGAAGGCGCTGACGCTGGAGCACTATCCCGGCATGACGGAGAAATCGCTGGCGGAGATAGTGGACGAGGCGCGAGGCCGCTGGCCGCTCGGACGCGTCACGGTGATTCACCGCATCGGCGAGATGTGGCCCGGCGAGGAGATTGTCTTTGTCGGGGTGACCAGCGCGCACCGCGGCAGCGCGTTTGCGGCAGGGGAGTTCATTATGGATTACCTCAAAACCAAAGCGCCGTTCTGGAAGCGCGAAGCCACGCCGGAAGGGGACCGCTGGGTGGAATCTCGCGACAGCGATAAACAGGCCGCCAGCCGTTGGTAGTCGGTTTACGTGGATGTGTTACTCTTAACGAGTGTGTCTACTTAATCTTAATCAGGAGTGAATCATGGACCGATTTCCGCGTTCCGATTCAATAGTGCAGCAGACCCGTAGCGGCCTGCAGACGTATATGGCTCAGGTGTACGGCTGGATGACGGTTGGCCTGCTGCTTACCGCGTTTATCGCGTGGTATGCGGCGAATACGCCGGAGCTGATGATGTTTATTTTCTCCAGCAAAATCACCTTCTTTGGGCTGATTATTGCGCAGCTGGCGCTGGTGTTTGTGCTTTCGGGTCTGGTGCACAAGCTAAGTGCCGGCATGGCAACGACCCTGTTTATGCTCTATTCGGCGCTAACGGGGCTGACGCTTTCCAGTATTTTCATCGTTTACACCTACTCATCCATCGCCAGCACCTTCGTGGTCACCGGCGGGATGTTTGGTGCGATGAGCCTGTACGGCTACACCACGAAGCGCGATCTGAGCGGTTTCGGCAGCATGCTGTTTATGGGGCTGATCGGGATTGTGCTGGCGTCACTGGTGAACCTGTGGCTGAAGAGCGACGCGCTGATGTGGGCCGTGACCTACATCGGGGTGGTGGTCTTTGTTGGCTTGACCGCCTACGACACCCAGAAGCTGAAAAACATCGGCGAGCAGATCGACGTGCGCGACAGTTCAAACCTGCGCAAATACGCGATTCTGGGCGCGCTGACGCTCTATCTGGACTTCATCAACCTGTTCCTGATGCTGCTGCGGATTTTAGGCAACCGTCGCTAAGGTTGCTTTGCCGGGTGGCGGCTTCGCCTTACCCGTCCTGCGAATCGCGAACCGTAGGTCGGGTAAGGCGAAGCCGCCACCCGACTTATTCACTTCGCCAGCATCCTCTCATTCTTCGCCCGCAGCTTTTTCGCCCGACTTTCCAGCACCAGATAGCAGATCGTTGCCAGCGCCAGCGGCAGGAAGTAATACAGCATCCTGTACGCCAGCAGGGCGGCGATAATCGTTCCCTGAGAAACATGCTCCCCGGCCAGCAGGGCAATAAACACCGCCTCCAGCACGCCGATCCCCGCCGGAATGTGCACAATCACCCCGGCAATGCTGCTCACCAGCAGCACGCCCAGCACGAAGAAGTAATTGACGTCCTCGCCAATCAGCAGCCAGATAATCGCCCCCATGGCCATCCAGTTGGCGCTGGAGACCGCCATCTGCAGCACCGCAAACTTCCACGAGGGCAGGACCAGCTTTTGCCCTTTGATGGTCATATGGCGGCGCTTTGCAAACGCGCAGGCCCAGAGATAAACGGCGATAATCAGCAGCAGCACGATGCCCAGAATGCGCAGCGTGGCCTCGTCGATATACCAGTGCGCGGGCAGCTGCACGACGCCGATGGTGAAGATCACCCCGCCGAGCAGGATATAGCCCAGCCAGTTGGTGGTAATGCTCAGGGAAAAAATGCGCGTGATGGTCCCGCCCGGCAGGCCGAGCCGCGAGTAGAGGCGATAGCGCATGCCAATCCCCCCGACCCAGGTGCTCAGCGTCAGGTTAAAGGCGTAGCAGATAAACGACACCAGCATCACCTGACGTTTGGCCAGCTTGTGGCCGCAGTAGGCCCGACCCAGCAGATCATAGCAGCCGTACATCAGGTAGCTCACGATAACCAGCCCCGTCGCGCCCAGCAGCACCATCCGGTTATAGTTGCGGATGACCTTCCACACCTCTTCCCAGTCCACTTTCTGCGCGTAGACCACCAGCAGCACCGCGACGGCAATAAAGAATACCCAGGTGAGGATCTTTTTTGCCAGACGCCAGCGTGGATGCGATTTTGACATCAGGGTTTGCCTCCGTCTTCCGCTTCAATGCGGTCCTGGGTTTCCATTTCGGGTTGTACCGGCGGGTCCACCTGCGCCAGCTTCGGCGTATGCGCCGGCAGCCAGCCGACCATCGCCGGGAAATGCCGCAGGAAGTGGAACACCACCACGCTGATGCCCAGGTTCCACCAGGTGCGTTTGGGAACCATAGACTCATCCACGCGCACGCAGTCGTTAACGATCAACGCCTGCAGGTTATCCCGCAGGGTCTGGTTAAACTGGCGGTCGTGAATGATCAGGTTGGCTTCAAGGTTAAGCGACAGGCTCAGCGGATCGAGGTTGCTGGAGCCTACGGTGGCCCAGTGATCGTCCATCAGCGCGACTTTGCCGTGCAGCGGCCGACGGCGGTATTCGTAGATCTGGACGCCGCCCTTCACCAGGTAGTTGTACAGCAGCCGCGCCCCGACTTTGACGATCGGCATATCCGGCTCGCCCTGCACAATCAGCTTCACGCGCACGCCGCGTCGGGCGGCATTGCGCATGGCATGCAGCAGGCGATAGCCCGGGAAGAAGTAGGCGTTGGCGATGATCACTTCGCGCTTCGCGTTAGCGAGCATCTTGAGATAGTGACGTTCAATGTCGTCCCGGTGCTCGCCGTTGTCGCGCCAGACGAAAAGCGCCTGCGCTTCGCCAGGCATCCGGTTCTCTTCCGGGCGATGGCGGCGTCGCCACCAGCGGCGTACGGCCTCTTTCCCCGGCAGGTTCTCCAGCTCAAACAGCAAGATGTCCTGCACCACCGGGCCTTCAATGCGAATGGCGTAATCCTGCTTCGCTTCCGGGCCGTAGTCGGACATATGTTCCGCCGAGTAGTTAATGCCGCCGACAAACGCTACCGTCTCATCCACCACCACAATTTTGCGGTGCATTCGGCGGAAAAGGTTGGTCCGCATGCCGAACAGGCGAGGGCCGGGATCGTAGTAGCGGAATACCACGCCTGCGGCGGTCAGTTCATTGACGAACGCATCGCTGAGGTCCGGCGAGCCGTAGCCATCCAGCAGAACTTCAATTTTGACGCCGCGCTGTGCGGCGCGCAGGAGCACGCTGTGCAGCTGCTTGCCGACGTTGTCTTCGAACCAGATAAAGGTTTCGAGGATCACTTTCTGCTGGGCGTTATCAATTGCCTTAAACACGGCCGGGTAATACTCGTCCCCGTTGACCAGCAGCGTGATCCGGTTGCCTTCCTGCCAGGAACATTTCATAAGTGGATCTCCGCGCTGAGCGGGGCATGGTCGGAAAGATGCCGCCAGTTGAGAAGCGCCAGGGCGGTCGGGCTGCTGGCGTGGGCATTTTTAACGTAGATGCGGTCAAGCCGCAGCAGCGGGAAACGGACCGGGAACGTGCGCGCAGGCCTGCCGTTCGCCCGGGTGAAGATCTCCTCCAGCCCGGCATCCACCTTCAACGGATGGTTTGCCCGCTGGCGCCAGTCGTTGAAATCGCCTGCCACGACAACAGGTTCACCGTCAGGCAGCGCGTTGGCCCATTCGGCCAGCATTTTCAGCTGCGCCTGACGATGGGCTTCGCGCAGGCCCAGATGAACGCAGCCGACGTGGATGGGCAGCTCAAGGTCGGGCGGGGTAATGCGGCAGTAGAGCAGGCCGCGTTTTTCGCTCTCCCCGACGGAAACGTCGCGGTTTTCATAATGTTCAATGGGATAACGCGACAGCACCGCGTTGCCGTGATGACCTTCAGGATAGACCGCGTTGCGGCCGTAGGCGTAATCGCTCCACATGGTGTCGGCCAGAAATTCATAGTGCGGCGTGTCGGGCCAGTTCTCAAAGTGAAGCGGATGTACTTCGTGTGCGCCCATCACCTCCTGCAGGCAGACAATATCCGCGCTGACGGTGCGCACCGCGTCGCGCAGCTCCGGTAAAATGAAGCGGCGGTTAAATGCTGTGAAGCCCTTATGAATGTTTATCGTCAGCACTTTAAGCGAGAAATGCTGCATTTTTTTCGTCATAAGCTCCTTCCTGAGTGACTATCCCGATGAAAATAAAGTGTAGTCGTCGTCACAAAAAGATGCGGCGTTACGGAATTTTCCGTAAAGTGCGATAGTCTGATTAAGCAGAGAAAAATCCTTCAGGAGAGAAGCCATGAAGTGGCAACAACGTGTTCGTGTCGCAACTGGCCTGAGTTGCTGGCAGATAATGTTGCATTTACTGGTCGTGGCCGTACTGGTTATGGGCTGGATGAGCGGCACGCTGGTACGTGTTGGCCTGGGGCTATGCGTCCTTTACGGCGTCACCGTGCTGTCGATGCTGTTCTTGCAGCGCCACCATGACGCGCGCTGGCGCGAGGTGGGTGACGTGCTCGAAGAGCTCACCACCACCTGGTACTTTGGTGCGGCGATGATTGTTCTGTGGCTGCTGTCACGCGTGCTGCAAAACAACCTGCTGCTGGCCCTGGCGGGTCTGGCAATCCTCGCAGGGCCTGCGGTGGTCTCGTTGCTGACCAAAGAGAAAAAGCTACGCGATGTTGCGTCTAAACATCGCATAGGCCACTGAGCCTGTCGTGGCCGCGATGACCAGTAGCGGCCACAAACTTCCCCAGACAATATCCAGACTCGCATCCTTCAGATAGATTTGCTTGGTGATATCCGTAAAGTGCCTTATCGGGTTTATCCACGTCAGATCCTGGAGCCACACCGGCATATTCTCAACCGGCGAGACGTACCCGGAGAGCAGGATCGCGGGCATCATAAAGACGAATACCCCGATAAACGCCTGCTGCTGCGTCGAGCAGAGTGCGGAAATCAGCAGCCCAAACCCCACCAGCGACAGCCCGTAAATCACCATCGTGAAGTAAAACAGCGCCAGCGATCCGGCGAACGGGATCTGGTAAGCCCATATTCCCACGCCCAGCACGATGGTGGCCTGAAAGGTCGCGACAATCAGCGCCGGCACCGCTTTGCCGACGAAAATTTGCCAGGTGGCGAGCGGAGAGACCAGCAGCTGATCCAGCGTGCCCTGTTCGCGCTCGCGGGCGACGGAGAGAGAGGTCACAATCATCACCCCGATGGTGGTGATCATGGCGATCAGCGACGGCACCACAAACCACTTGTAGTCCAGATTCGGGTTATACCAGTTGCGCACCACCAGTTCGCTGTTGTTGGGCTTCGGTTTGCCGTCCATCAGCTCCTGCTGGTAATCCTTCACCACCTGCTGGAGGTAGTTGGCTGCGATCTGGGCGCTGTTGGAGTTACGCCCGTCGAGGATCAGCTGCATCGGCGCGGTCTGGAAGGTATCCAGATTGCGGGAGAAATCCGCCGGGAAGCGCACCAGCAGCAGCGCTTTTTGCGTGTCGATGGTGGGCTGAATGTCCTGCGGGCTTTTCAGCAGCAGGATGTGGGTAAAGGCCTTCGCACGCGCAAAGCGCTGCGTTAGCTCGACGGAATGTTTGCCGTTGTCTTCGTTGTAAATAGCAATGGTGGCGTTGGTCACCTCAAGGGTGGCGGCAAACGGGAACAGTAAAACCTGGATCAGCACCGGCAACACCAGAATGGCGCGGGTTTGCGGCTCGCGCAGCAGGGATTGCAGCTCTTTGCGGATCAGTGTCCATAAACGGTGAAACATGCGCGCTCCTTAATCTAACCGCCGTTTGGTTTTCATCCACGTCAACCCGATAAACATCACCGCCGACGCCATTAAAAACAGCGTGTTGATAATCAGCACTACCGGAATATTCCCCGCCAGGAACAGGCTTTGCAGCGTGCTCACGAAGTAGCGCGCCGGAATCATGTAGGTCACGGCGCGGATGACGGCAGGCATGCTGTCTATCTGGAAGATAAACCCTGAGAGCATTATCGACGGCAGGAAAGCGGCGTTCAGCGCCACCTGCGCGGCGTTAAACTGGTTGCGGGTGATGGTGGAGATGAGCAGCCCCATCCCCAGCGTGCTGAGTAAAAACAGGCTGGTGATAAAGAACAGCACGATCAGCGAGCCGCGATACGGCACGCCGAGGATAAAGACGGACACCAGCATGCAGAGCAGCATCGCCAGCATGCCTAGGAAGTAGTAGGGAATAAGCTTGCACAGCAGCAGCTCGACGCGCGTCACTTCGGTGGAAAGCAGCGCCTCCATGGTGCCGCGCTCCCACTCGCGGGCGATGACCAGCGAGGTCAGAATCGCGCCGATCACCGTCATAATAATCGTTACCGCGCCCGGAATAATAAAGTGCTGGCTGATGGCGGCGGGGTTAAACCAGTAGCGCGTCTGCACGTCGATAAGCGGCTTAAATTCTTCACCCCGGTCTTCGGCGCGCTGCATCTGCCAGAGCTGCCAGATCCCCTCCGCGTAGCCCTGCACGAAGTTCGCGGTGTTTGGCTCGCTGCCGTCGGTGATGACCTGGATCGGCGCATCGGTATTTGCCCGCGCCATGTTGGCGGCAAAATCCACCGGAATGACGATAAGACCGCGAATCTTCCCGGCCTGCATCTTCTGGATCAGCTCCTGGCGGTTGTCGCTGATGGTGGCATCAATGTAGGGCGAACCGGTCATGGCGTGGGTAAAGTCCAGCGCCTCTTCGCTCTGCTGTTCGAGTAAAATCCCGACCCGCAGCTTGCTGGAGTCCAGGTTAATGCCGTAGCCAAAGATAAACAGCAGCAGCAGGGGGATCACCACCGCAATCAGCCAGCTGCTGGGATCGCGCACGATCTGCCGCGTCTCTTTAACGCACAGCGCGCGCACCCGGCGCCAGGAAAGGGCGTTACTGCGCATGGGCATTCTCCTTATCCCAGTCGTGGATGAGGGTGATAAACGCCTGCTCCATGGTCGGGTCCGGCACCGCGTCGTCGGCGGCCTGGTTTTTCAGGTCGTCCGGCGTGCCGTGGGCAATCAGCTTGCCGCGATACACCAGCCCGATGCGGTCGCAGTACTCCGCCTCGTCCATAAAGTGGGTGGTCACCATGACGGTTACCCCTTTTTCCACCATGCTGTTGATATGCAGCCAGAACTCGCGACGGGTGAGAGGATCAACGCCGGAGGTCGGCTCGTCCAGAAACAGAATATCCGGCTCGTGCATCAGCGAGCAGGCCAGCGCCAGCCGCTGCTTAAAGCCGAGCGGCAGTTCGTCGGTGGCGTGGGAAGCAATCGTCGTTAACCCGAAGGCGTCGCTCATGCGGCGAATTTTCTCGTTCTGCGCACGCCCGCGCAGGCCGTACACACCGGAGAAAAAGCGCAGATTCTGCTCGACCGTCAGGTTGCCGTACAGGGAGAATTTCTGCGCCATATAGCCCAGGTGCTGGCGCGCCTTGCCGGAGCTGACCTTCAGATCCATATCCAACACCAGCGCTTTGCCGGACGTCGGCACCAGCAGGCCGCACATCATCTTAAAGGTGGTGGATTTTCCCGCGCCGTTTGGTCCGAGCAGGCCAAAAATCTCGCCGCGCTTCACGGCAAAATTCACGTTGTCAGTGGCGGCGAAATCCCCGAACTTTTTGGTGAGGGATTTGGCTTCGATCACCGTTTCGCCTGGCGTACCTTCCACCGTGTGCAGGATCGCCCCAAGCGGCGACTCGGAGGTCCCCGCGCCGCCCAGCAGGTCGATGAACGCATCTTCAAAACGCGGCGCCGTCTCTTCTATCTCAATCGTCGGCATCCCAGGCGCCCGGCGAATATCGTCGACGGTGGCCTCTTTTTTGAGGATGACCCGCACCGAGCGGCCCTGAATCATCCCGTCGCTGACCTGCGGCAGCCTGAGCACCCGCTGCAGCAGCGAGCGGTTGGACGCCTGCGGGCTGTGCAGCAGGAAGCTGCGCCCGGCCATGCTCTGCGTCAGCGTCGTCGGCTCGCCCTGATAGAGCAGCTCGCCTTCGTTCATCAGCAGCACGTCCCGGCACTGCTCCGCTTCGTCGAGGTAGGAGGTGCTCCAGAGGATTAGCATCCCGTCGCCCGCCAGCTCGTGCACCATCTGCCACAGTTCTCGTCGCGATATCGGGTCGACGCCGACGCCGGGCTCGTCCAGCAGCAGCACCTTCGGCTCGCCCACCAGCGTGCAGGCCAGCCCCAGCTTCTGCTTCATCCCGCCGGAGAGCTTGCCCGCCAGCCGGTCGGTGAACGGGCCGAGCGAGGTAAATTCCAGCAGGCGGGCGAAGGTTTTCTCCCGGGTTTCTCCGGTGACGCTGCGCAGGTCGGCGTACAGGTTCAGGTTTTCCATCACCGTCAGGTCTTCATACAGGCCAAACTTCTGCGGCATATAGCCGAGCATGGCGTGGAGCGGGCCGTCGTCTTTTATCGGATCCAGGCCCAGCACGCGGGCCGATCCTTCATCCGGCTTCAGCAACCCCGCCAGCATCCGCATCAGCGTGGTTTTCCCCGCGCCGTCCGGACCGACCAGCCCGGTCACGTAGCCTTTCCGTATGGTGCAGTTCAGCGGCGCGACCGCAGGCTTATCCATCCCCTTAAAGCGTTTAACCAGACTGTTGAGCTGAATAACCGCGTCATTCATGTCGTTCCCCGCTGTTCACTTTTACGGTGACGGGCATGCCCTGGCGCAGGGCGTCGTCCGCATCGGTCACGATGATGCGCAGGCGATACACCAGGTCGGTACGCAGGTCCGGCGTTTCAACCGTTTTCGGCGTGAATTCGGCGGTAGGGGAGACAAAGCCCACCTTGCCGTGATACGGCTTGTCCGGGCGACCGTCGGTATAGAGCAGCAGCTCGCGGCCCGGCTGCATCTGGCCGAGATTGGGCTCATCAATGTAGGCGCGCACCCACACCGGACGGGTGAGCGACAGGGTTAAAACGGTGCTTCCGGCGCTGAGCATGCTGCCTGGCTCGACGGCGCGGGTCATCAGCGTGCCGTCAGACGGTGCGATGAGCGTGGTGTCGTGCAGATCCAGCTCTGCCTGCGCCAGCTGCGCCTGCGCCTGTTCAAGGCTGGCTTTTGCCTGGGCGATATCCTGCGGACGGTTACCGGTGTGGTACTGGCTTAATTTATCCTGCGCGGACTTCAGGGTTGCCTGCGCCTGGTCGCGGGACGAGCGCGCATTTTCCAGGTCATTCGCGGAAATGGTGCGGCTTTTCCACAGCCCCTGCTGGCGAGCGTAGAAGTTCTGCGCGTAGTCATAGGCCGCCTGTGCCTGTTTGACGGCGGCAGCGGCCTGGGCGATCTCTTCGTCGCGATAGCCGGCCAGCATCAGGTCATACTGCGCCTGCGCAACGGAGACGCCCGCTTTGGCCTGCAGCAGCGCGTTCTCATAGGGCGCTTTGTCCAGCATCCCCAGCGTCTGCCCGCTTTTAATGGCATCGCCTTCGTCCACGTTCAGCGAGGCGAGACGTCCGCCTACGCGGAAGCTCATGTTCACCGTGCGAATATCCACGTTACCGTACAGCGTCAGGCCTTTATCCTGATGGCTCTGATACCACAGCCATCCACCGACGCCCGCGGCAAGCAACACAACGACCACCAGAATGATGGCGACAGGTTTTTTCATGACTTCAGGCTCCTTTGCGTTAAGCCTTGCAGGATCAGATCGAGATGACAGGCGATCACCTCACCGATCTGCGCGGCTTTATCCTCATCAAATTGTGTCCAGCCGGTGCGTAACAGGATGGTTTCCCGGCCCAGACGGAAGGCAAGGATTTCACCCAGCAGGGCGTGGGTATGCAAAATTGTCTCGGTATCGTTGGCATCCCGCCCGGTATAGGCGGCGATCAGCCGGGTCAGGTGGGTATGCATCGGGGCAATGACCCGATCGTGTACCCGCTGATAGGCGGCAGTGGGGGAGAGCTGCTCGCGGGAGATAAACTTGCTCAGGTTAAGCGTATCGTCGTGCGTCAGCACGCGGATCATGTTGTGGCAGGCACTCAGGATCAGCTGGCGGATGGCCTCGCGATCGGGCGACGGCTGACCGAGCAGCGCGGTGGCCTCCTCGACGTGCGGGTGAAACTGCGTGCCGATAAAATCGGCGATCCACTCGGCGCAGGCGAGATATAAATCCTCTTTTGAGCCAAAATAGTAGGTAATCGCCGCAATGTTCTGCCCCGCCAGCGCGGCGATATCTCGGGTGGTCGCGTGCAGCCCGTACTCACCAAACTGCGCCAGCGCGGCGGCAATAAGCTGGTTTCTGGCCTGTTCACCTTTGGTTGTTGTGGGTGTTGTATTCATGGCGGCATTAAAAATTAATCAATCGATTGATTAAGATTATGCCTGATTCGCATCCCCGTCGAGGGAACGCGGAGGGATATTTTATGCGCCACGTCACAAAAGCTGCTACACTCCGCCCCTTCGCGACATTGTGGTTTTTGTCCTCTCAATTGTTATATCTCCCTGAAAACTACACCTGTGATGGTCGGGGCGGTTCGGAGTTTTTATGTCTTTTGATTCCCTTGGCCTGAACCCGGAAATTCTGCGCGCGATCGCAGAGCAGGGCTACGTTGAGCCAACCCCAATCCAGCAACAGGCTATTCCTGCCGTTCTTCAGGGCCGTGACCTGATGGCCAGCGCCCAGACCGGCACCGGTAAAACCGCGGGCTTTACGCTGCCGCTGTTAGAACTGCTGGTAAAAAATCAGCCGCACGCCAAAGGCCGTCGTCCGGTTCGTGCGCTGATCCTCACCCCAACCCGCGAGCTGGCCGCGCAGATTGGCGAGAACGTGCGTGACTACAGCCGCTATCTCAACATTCGCTCGCTGGTGGTGTTCGGCGGGGTCAGCATCAACCCGCAGATGATGAAGCTGCGCGGCGGCGTGGACGTGCTGGTGGCAACGCCGGGCCGTCTGCTGGATCTGGAACACCAGAACGCGGTGAAGCTGGATAACATCGAAATTCTGGTACTGGACGAAGCCGACCGCATGCTCGACATGGGCTTTATTCACGACATTCGTCGCGTGCTGGCCAAGCTGCCGCCGCGTCGTCAGAATCTGCTCTTCTCCGCGACCTTCTCCGACGAGATCAAGGCGCTGGCGGAAAAGCTGCTGCATAACCCGCTGGAAGTGGAAGTGGCGCGCCGCAACACCGCCTCTGAGCAGGTGACGCAGCACGTTCACTTTGTGGATAAAAAGCGCAAGCGGGAACTGCTCTCCCAGATGATCGGCCAGGGTAACTGGCAGCAGGTGCTGGTCTTTACCCGCACCAAGCACGGCGCGAACCACCTGGCGGAACAGCTGAACAAAGACGGCATCCGCAGTGCGGCGATCCACGGCAACAAGAGCCAGGGGGCGCGTACCCGTGCGCTGGCGGACTTCAAGTCTGGCGACATCCGCGTGCTGGTGGCGACCGACATCGCCGCCCGTGGCCTCGACATTGAAGAGCTGCCGCACGTGGTGAACTACGAGCTGCCAAACGTGCCGGAAGACTACGTGCACCGTATCGGCCGTACCGGTCGTGCGGCGGCCACCGGTGAAGCGCTCTCTCTGGTGTGCGTGGACGAGCACAAGCTCCTGCGCGACATCGAACGCCTGCTGAAGAAAGAGATCCCGCGCATCGAAACCCCGGGCTATGAAGTGGATCCGTCGATCAAAGCCGAGCCGATTCAGAACGGTCGTCAGGGCGGTCGCGGTCAGGGCGGCGGTGGTCGCGGCCAGCAGCCGCGTCGTGCCGAAGGTGGCGCGCCGAAGACAGCGGGCAAACCGCCGCGTCGTAGCAACGACAGCAAACCGGCCGGTGACAATCCGTGGCGCAGCGGCGAAGGCAAGCCGGCAGGGGAAGGGCAGCGCCGACGCCGCCCGCGCAAGCCTGCTAACCCGCAGTAATCTGGAAGCCCGGTCGTAAAGCCGGGCTTTTCTTTTTGCGGCAGCGAAGAGAAAGTGCCACAATAGTGGCTGTTTATACAGTATTTCAGGTTTTCCAATGGCTTTAACCGCGGCGCTGAAAGCGCAAATAGGCGCCTGGTATAAGGCGCTACAGCAGCAGATCCCCGATTTTATCCCCCGAGCGCCGCAGCGGCAGATGATTGCCGACGTGGCAAAAACGCTCGCCGGGGACGACGGGCGACATCTGGCGATTGAAGCCCCGACCGGCGTCGGGAAAACCCTGTCGTATCTCATTCCCGGCATCGCCATCGCGCGGGAGGAGGACAAAACGCTGGTGGTCAGCACCGCCAACGTGGCCTTGCAGGACCAGATCTTCAGCAAAGATTTGCCCCTGCTGCGCAAAATCATCCCCGACCTGCGGTTTACGGCCGCCTTTGGCCGCGGGCGCTACGTCTGCCCGCGTAACCTGGCAGGGCTTGCCAGCAGCGAGGCGTCGCAACAGGATCTGCTGGCGTTCCTCGACGACGATCTCACGCCCAACAACAAAGCCGAGCAGGAGCTCTGCGCAACGCTGAAAGGCGATCTTGATGGCTATAAATGGGACGGCCTGCGCGATCACACCGATAAAGCCATCAGCGACGATCTGTGGCGCAGGCTCAGCACCGACAAGGCCAGCTGTCTGAACCGCAACTGTCACTACTACCGCGAATGCCCGTTCTTCGTCGCGCGGCGCGAAATTCAGGAAGCCGAAGTGGTGGTGGCTAACCACGCGCTGGTGATGGCGGCGCTGGAGAGCGAAGCGGTGCTGCCGGAGCCGAAAAACCTGCTGCTGGTGCTCGACGAAGGCCACCATCTGCCCGACGTGGCGCGCGACGCGCTGGAGATGAGCGCAGAAATTACCGCGCCCTGGTTCCGCCTGCAGCTGGATCTCTTCTGCAAGCTTGTCGCCACCTGCATGGAGCAGTTCCGGCCGAAAACCACGCCGCCGCTGGCGGTGCCGGAGCGTCTAAGCGATCACTGCGAAGAGGTTTACAGCCTTATCTCGTCTCTGAACAACATCCTGAATCTTTATCTTCCCGCAGCCCAGGAGGCGGAACACCGCTTTGCGATGGGCGAACTGCCGGACGAGGTGATGGAGATTTGCCAGCAGCTGGCGAAGCATCTTGAAAAGCTGCGCGGGCTGGCGGAGATGTTCTTAAACGATCTCAGCGAGAAAACCGGCACCCATGACGTTGTTCGCCTGCACCGCATTCTGCTGCAAATGAACCGTGCGCTCGGCATGTTCGAAGCCCAGAGCAAGCTCTGGCGGCTGGCCTCGATGGCGCAGGCGTCGGGCGCGCCGGTCACCAAATGGGCCACGCGTGAAGTGCGCGACGGCCAGGTCCACCTGTTTTTCCACTGCGTGGGCATCCGCGTGGCCGATCAGCTGGAAAAGCTCATCTGGCGCAGCGTGCCGCACGTGGTCGTGACCTCCGCCACGCTGCGCTCCCTGAACAGCTTCTCGCGGCTGCAGGAGATGAGCGGCCTGAAAGAGAAAGCGGGCGATCGTTTTGTCGCGCTGGATTCGCCGTTTAACCACTGCGAGCAGGGGAAGCTGGTGATCCCGCGCATGAAGTATGAGCCGCTGATCGACAACGAAGAGCAGCACATTGCTGAAATGGCGGCCTACTTCCGCGAACAGGTTGAGAGCAGAAAGTACCCCGGTATGCTGGTGCTGTTTGCCAGCGGACGGGCGATGCAGCGTTTTCTGGAACATGTGACCGACCTGCGCCTGCTTCTGCTGGTCCAGGGCGACCAGCCCCGTTACCGGCTGGTGGAAACCCATCGAAAGCGCATCGATAACGGCGAGCGCAGCGTGCTGGTGGGATTGCAGTCCTTCGCGGAAGGTCTGGATTTGAAGGGCGATTACCTGACGCAGGTGCATATTCATAAAATTGCCTTCCCGCCCATCGACAGCCCGGTCGTTATCACCGAGGGCGAGTGGCTGAAGAGCCTCAACCGTTATCCGTTTGAGGTGCAGAGTTTACCTGCGGCGTCGTTTAATCTTATTCAGCAGGTCGGGCGTCTGATCCGTAGCCACGGCTGCTGGGGGGAGGTGGTGATTTATGACAAGCGTCTGCTCACTAAAAATTACGGCCAACGGTTGTTAAACGCGCTGCCGATCTTTCCGATTGAACAGCCAGAGGTCCCCGAGGTAAAAAAACGCCCGGCAACACTGACCGCCGGGCGCAGGAAAAGCATCCGTGCTAAGGGGCGCGGTCCTACTGGTAAGTGAAGGTCACCTGCACCACGCTGCTGAACGTCCCCGCGCTCACCGGCATGGAGGTGGCGTAGTAGCGTGCGGCGAGTGGGAAGGTGGCCGTGTGATCGTTTTGATTAATCACCGCGTTAAAGCTCGCCTGCGGAGCGATGAGAATATTGTCCTGCCGGTCTGCCAGCTCCAGCGCCAGCCCCTTTGCGCTGCCGATATTGGCGAATTTAGTGGGGTGCGTGCTGTCCGCCTGACCGTAGAAATAGGCGGTGGCAAGCGCGAGGCTTGGCGGGCAGTGGGATACTGACAGGGAAAAGTCTTTCCACTCGCCGGTATCGCCCACGTCTTTAAAATCACCGGATGCCGCCTGACCTAAATCCACCGTCAGGTTCCGGCTGGCGCTGTCGATGATGCAGGTATTGGCGTAAATGTTGCCCGTCATCTGGATCTGAATATCCTCGGCGTGTGCCTGGGCGATCAGCCCCAGCGCCAGAAACGCAATTATCTTCTTCATGTCAGTTACTTATAAGCAAGCGTGATGGTGGCAACGGTGTTGGCCGGACCGGGAGTGACCACGTCGCTGACCTGCTCGTAGCGCACCTCAAACGGTATGGTCAGCGTTTCGTTGGCAATGGCTTCGCTTCGGGTGTTAACGTAGGTATCAAAGGTGGCGATATTGTCGTCGAACAGCATTCGGACACCGACGCCCGTCGCGACGCCGGTCTGCTGCGTGAGTTTCAGCACCCCTTCGAAGGCCGTTTCATAGCCGTTTGAGCTGGTAATTTTCACTTCAGGCTGTACGGTGCTGTTGCAGTTCACCGTGACGTCAAAGTTTCGTGCCGGGGAAGAGAGCATCCCCACGCTGATAAAATCGCTGACCGGGAAATCCCCCAGATTGACCGTCAGGTTTTTTGGCAGGACGGAGCAGGTGACCTCTTTCAGAATAACGTTGCCAGCATAGGAGATGGTGTTGGGATCGCCCAGCCCTTCGTGGTGATAAACCCCGATCCCAAAACGGGTCTGACTTTGATTCAGAGTGCCTGACGCTACGGTATCGCTGGTTTTGACCAACTCCAGCGTAACGTCGAAATTAAAGGTCTGTTTGCCATCGCTGGAAACATAACCCAACGGCGTTCCTGTGGAAATGCAGTTAACGCCTCCGGCTCCGCTGATGCGCTGCCCCTGATCGTTCATCAGCGCCACACCGATCCCAGGAACGCCCGAATCGTAGACACCTTTCAGGCCTGGAATCTCAGACCCTGTGCCGTAGTAACAAGAGACAATTTCCAGCCCCTTATCTTCCGCATTGTCACAATTACCGGCGATATGGGCGATTTGCTCTGTACCCGGGATCGTTTCGCCAACGGCCAGCGTCGTGGGAACGGAGATAGAGGCCACGTTGATCATTTTCGGCAGATCTGGCGTAGTACAGGTCGCCTTCGCATGTGGCATAAATAACGCGGCGGTTCCCAGAACCAGTAAGAAAAAGCACTGTTTAATCATTTGCATAATCGTTAGCCTGAACGGTGGATCAGTGACACTGCGCGGCAGCGTTAATGATGCTGGTTTTCTCTTTCTCATCCGTTAGCGCATAGTCAGCGACGCAGTGCTCGTTCGCCCCCTGTCCCCAGGAAACGTAGAGATGCCCTTGCTGCGGCAGACCAGAGAGGTAGGTCTGGCCGTCATTCCCGACAATAAATTCGCTGTCCTTATCCTCGGTGGTGACCGTTGCGCCGAAGGGCAGCGGTTTACCCTTTTGCGTAAGCGTCATCAGGACGCGGTTACCCACGCGGGTGTTAAAGCTGGCGCGCACCACGGCCCCGCGGGTTGGCGTCACGATCTGCGCCGCGTGGGTGACGTCGGCGTTGTCCGGTAGCGTTTCGGTATCCAGCGCGATGGTGTTGTGGCGATACGCGGTAACAAACGGCACGACGGTGTAGCCGCGGAAGTCGGTCTCGACGCCCGTCTGGTTCGTGATATGGGTTCCGTGCGTGCCCGGCGCTTTCACCAGCGCGATGGTGTCACCGAGCGGCTGGCTCAGGGTTATTCCGTTCGCATGGGCAACCACGCCGCCCTGCAAACCGACGTTCACGGTCTGCTGATATTTATCCTGACTGACGCCTGCGCTCACTTCACCATAGGTCGCTTTATAATCGGCGTTGATGCTGGTGGAGTTACCGCTGCCGGTGCTGCTCAGCCCTTCCTGGATGTTCCAGTTCAGGTTGTCCTCTTTCAGCGCCGTGCCGTTCAGGCCGATGTTCTGCGTCGTGCCGTCTTTGGTGTTGTTCAGGTTGTAGGTGGCCCAGGTGTTATGCATCCAGCGGTCCAGCGGCACCGAGACGCTCAGCGAGAACTGGTTGTCGTTTGTCACCTCGTTACCGTCTTCATCGCTGTCCTGGGTGTTTTTGTTCATGCTGTAGCTGAGGCTGTAGCTCACCCCGTGCCAGCTATTGTTGTAGCTGACGCTCATCGAGGTCATGTTCTGACTCTGACTCCAGTACGTCTCTTTCACCATGCTCAGGGTGACGGATCCCCAGCCTTCCGGCAGCGTCTGGTCGATGGTGGCTTCGGTGCGGGCGCGGCGCTGCTGCGGTGCAGACCAGTCGTCGGAGCGGGTATATGACTCCATGGTGTCTTCAAGGGTGTAAAACCCTTTGCTGTTGTAGCGGTAGCCGGCCAGGGAGAAGTTGGTGCCTGACCGGGCGATGTCTTTGCTATAGCGCACGCGCCACGACTGGCCTTTGCTGGCCTGCTGTTTTTTCAACAGAGCCTTCGCGCGGGTCACGTCAATGGAGAAGGCGCCTAAATCGCCCATGTTTTTCCCGACGCCAGCCGCCTGAGACTGGTAATGGCTGCTCTGCTGCACGCCACCGTAGGCGGTGAAACCGTAGGGTAAACCGTAGATGGCGCTGCCCTGGGCAAACGGGGTCTTCTCGACGTCGTTGTCATAAGAACGGTAGCGTCCGGCAGTCACGCTGTAGCGCAGATTTTTTTCACGCTGCAATACCGGCACGGAGGCAAACGGCACGACGAAATGGCTTTCGCTGCCATCGGTCTCTTTCACGGTGACCTGAAGATCGCCGCTGCTGCCGGTGGGGTAGAGATCGTTAATTTCGAACGCGCCGGGGGCGACCGTGTTCTGATAAATGATGTAACCGTTCTGGCGTACCACCACCTGCGCGTTACTGTGGGCGGTGCCGCGAATAATGGGGGCGTAGCCTTTTTCACTGTCCGGCAGCATGTCGTTATCGGATTTCAGCTCCACGCCGGTGTAGGGTACGCTGTCAAAAACGTCGGAAGGCGAGGAACTCTGGCCGACGGTGAGGTCGCTTTTCATCGCCACAATATCGCGTTGCGCGTAGGTATATACGGAGGTGAATTTTTGGTCCTCCTCGTTACCCGTGGTGCTGCGATTCCAGGTGGAATAGTTGCGAATGCGCCATGCGCCAATGTTCAAACCCGGACGCAGGTTAACGTACTGGCTGCTGTTATCCTGTTCACCCGGCTGGCGCGCATGGCTTTGGCTGGCATTTGCACTGTAGTTAAGCAGGCCCGCGTTAATTCCTTCGTCAAACTCTTTTGGGTCAATGTAGCCGCGAGGCACCTGACCGAGCGCCGACTGGGGAATGCTCAGCAGCAGTTGCTGGTTGCGAACGCGGAAGGTCGCGGATGCCGCAGGGATGGCGTGTAAATCGGCGCACTGGCCTTTGGCTTTCAGCTGCGGATATTTTTGGGTTTTGATCCCGAGGCTTTTTAAATCGTCCACGGTAAAGCAAGGTTGCAGCGTGCTGTTGCCCTGATCGTCTTTCTGCAGCGTAAAGGTGACATCGCGGGTATCAATTTTATTATTATTGATAAACACCGTAACCTGATATTTACCCGGCGCCTGGCCTGGGCCTTTTTCATAGACGGATAAATCGGTTTTTCCCTGCTGGGGATTATCAATATCCAGCAGGGCAGGGTTAAAATAATCATCAGCCATAACCTGATGCGCAAAGATCGCCATTACCAGGCCAAAAAGAATGACCAGCAATGACGAAAATCGGCAGGTGAACGGCTTTTTATGGCTGTACATGATTATTTTATTACCGGGGAAAAGTATTAATGAACGGATTTCGACCAGGTATGGCTGATGCTGCCGTAATCAGTAATAATGGAATACGTCACGTTCGAGCCTCTGACATTACCCGGTATGGCAAAATGCGTTTCTGTTTTTGGAACGGCCCAGGTCGCTTTCGTCACTTTCTGACCATTCAGGGTGACCGCCTGGAAATTCATATAAAACGGCGTGGGGTTATTCACCACCAGCTCGTTACCTTCGCGACGCCATTCAAGCTTATCGGCCACGTCTTCTGGTCTGCCTTTTACCGCAGACGGGCGATACAGCAATTTAATACGGGTGTTAATCGCAATTTGCAGCGTATTCACGCCTTCCACCTGCTTTGAGGAAGGGATCGCTTTAATATTCAACCAGTACAGGGATTCCCTGTCTTCAGGCAAATTTCCGCCCGTACGTACCACGCGCAGAACGTTATCTTCTTTCGCATCCAGACGGAAAAGCGGCGGGGTGATGAGGAACGGGGCTTTGGCCAGGTTTTTACCGCCGGAATCAACCCAGGACTGCACCAGATAATCCGTCGCATCTGGATTTGAAAGACCAAGAGATGATTCCTTTTTATCTCCCTGGTAGACCAGACGGGTGCCATTAATAATGACGCCCGCATGTGCAGTGGCGGCTACCAGTAAAAGCGTGCTCAGTAAATAACCGTGGCGCATACAGATTTCTCAATAAATAGATGAGATATTAATGCCCGCAAAAGCATTAATATCTCAGGATTGATAAGATCAGTTATAAATAACGGTGAAGGTCGATACAGAGTTAGCAGGGCCTGCGGTGATCGCAGCGCCGGTTTGGATATAACGGGCACCAAATTCCAGATCGTTAACCGCCGTACCGGAGGTTAATTGATACTGCTGCGATGGCGTATACAGGCTGACAGGCTGCTCTGAGGCATCAACCAGCTGAATTGCCACACCGGTCGCCGCATCGCTATCTGGCGTTAAGGCCAGCGTAGCGTTGTTATTCGCATCTGGCGTACCGCCGAAATTAATGGCTGCGGAGGTGACCGTGTCAGGACAATTCGTTAACTGAATATCAAACTTCGTTAATGTGCTGGTAGAGCCAGCACCGGTAAATACCGTTTTAGACACTTTTCCCAGCTGAACATTTAATGGATTACTTAATCCATTCACGACCTGACAAGCAGAATCGATAATTTCACCGGTGAAATTGATCTGACCTTCACCGTTTGTTGCCGCAAACGTGGATGCAGAACATCCCACCGCTGCGGCGATGATTAAACCTAAAGCAACCTTGTTCATAACAAATCCTGATATGTTTCTGGTGAGAGCGTTGCCTGGACGTTTTCACCGTTGACCCTTAATGACTTTCCGCTGGTTATTTAAACAAATAATGATGCATTAAGAATCTTCTGCAGGAATCACAAATAATTGAAATAATGCTTGAGTTTCATTTTTATCCTTAAAAACAGAACGTTGATGATGTAGAAAAAAACTAACGTCCGAACGTTTAACAGGGCTATATTGTTACCAGAAGGATATTTTCAGGAGAGATGTCGTGGATTATCGCAAGATTATCAAAGAGGTAGGCAGGGGCAAAAACCACGCCCGCGATCTGGACCATGAAACTGCTCGCGCCCTGTATACCCGAATGCTCGATGGCGAGGTACCTGACCTGGAGATGGGCGGCATCCTGATTGCGCTGCGTATCAAAGGCGAAGGCGAAGCGGAGATGCGCGGTTTTTACGAGGCGATGCAGGCGCAAACGCTGCGCCTGACGCCGCCGGTGGCAAAACCGATGCCGATTGTCATCCCGAGCTATAACGGCGCGCGCAAGCAGGCAAACCTCACTCCGCTGCTGGCGATCTTATTGCATAAGCTGGGGTTCCCGGTGGTGGTTCACGGGGTCAGCGAAGATCCCACCCGCGTGTTGACGGAGACCATTTTCGGCATGTTGGGGATTGAGCCAACGCGTCATGCAGGACAGGCGCAGGCGAAGCTGGATGGCCATCAGCCGGTTTACATCCCCGTCGGAGCCCTGTGCCCGCCGCTGGAAAAGCAGCTGGATATGCGCTGGCGGATGGGCGTGCGCAACAGCGCCCACACCCTGGCGAAGCTGGCGACGCCGTTTGCAGAAGATGCCGCATTGCGCCTTTCCAGCGTATCGCACCCGGAATACGTGGGGCGTGTCGGGAAATTTTTTGAGGAGATTGGCGGCAGGGCGCTGCTGATGCACGGTACAGAAGGTGAGGTGTATGCCAATCCACTCCGCTGCCCTCAGCTGATGCTGATCGATTCTGCCGGTACGCGCGCTGTTCTGGCGCGCGGGGAAGAGAATACGGACGTCATTCTCCCTGAAGCGAAAGACCCGCACACCACCGCGCACTGGATTGAACAGTGCCTCGCCGGAAACGTGCCTGTGCCGCAGTCCATTAAGCTGCAGATGGCCTGCTGCCTGCTGGCAACCGGGGAAGTTGATACGGTCGAGGCCGGTCTCAAACGCGTGGACGCGGCGTTTTAGGCAAAAAAAAGCCCGTCCAGTGGCGGACGGGCAAGCAAGGGTAACAAACAACAGGGTCAATGAGGGTTGGAGCAGCTCACCAGAGGGTTTGGCGAGGGGACAGCATTCATTCAGGCGATTATTTGTAGATAACCGCGGTACCGCTCAGCTTGTTATTGCCGTTAGCGGAGGTAATGGTGTATCCGCTTGCACCGGCAGCAGCCGCTTTCTCAGCCAGTTTGGCTTCCAGACCGTCCAGGGTGGTCGCGCCATCAGCACTCACCACACCGACTTTGTTCATGTTCTTTGCCTGAGCAGAAGAGACTGGCTCTACGGCGAAAGCGCCGAAAGACAGAGCGGACAGGGCAACAGCAGCTACAGCATATTTGATGGTTTTCATAAGTAATCTCTCGCAGGTGTTTCTGTTAAGGGGACGATGTTCCGTCGATGTGATGAGTATCACGTTTTTTCTTGAGAGATAAAATCGAAGAGAATTGACGTGGTCAATCAAAAAAATTGAATGACAAATAACTTATTGATTACTAATAAATTCAAAGTGGCGCTTTACACTTCTTGTGGATGCGCTTTACAGAACAAAAATGAAGGGCACATTTTGCTACGCGGTTCGCTAAAAATCGTGAGCGTAAAGGTAAGCGCCCCGGCGGTTAACTTAGGTAAAGGAAAGTCAACGTAACTGGCTGTCTTTCGAACCTCTGCGATTATAACCTGAATGTGAAGCATTTTTTGAATCTTTATTCTGCTGGCAGGTAATGCATAACCTTACCCCTGGAATGGCTTTTCGCCGCGCCTCCGGGATCGGTTCTCCACACTCTTCGCACTCCTCCAGGCTTTCGCCGCGCGGGATTTCACCGCGAGCGCGCGCAACCGCATCTTCAATCGTACTGTTGATCTGTTCGTTTACGGCGTCATCATTCGCCCAACCGGAAGCCATAGCATCCTCCTGAAATGGTGTTATGCCCTGCTTTTAATATGGGGTTAAAAAATGAACAATCAAGGCGAGGAAGAGAGCAAACTGCATCTGGCAGGCAGATGCAGTCATGGGGTGGGGCAGATTATTTATAGATGGTCGCTGTGCCGTACATATGGTTATCTCCGCCAGCGGAATTCACCACGAAGCCTTTTGCACCTTCCTGGCGGGCTTTTTCCGCCAGTTTATTCTGCAGATCGTCCAGGTTACTTGCGCGGCTTACGGAGACGGTGCCTGCAGGCTGAAGCTGGCTGGTGTCGGTACTCTGGGTCAGCGACTGAACGGCCATCGCAGAAAATGACGCGGTCGTCAGGGCGGCGGCGATAACAACAAGGGTCAGGTACTTTTTCATAATCACATCCTCATGAGGAAACAACAGGTGATTCTCCTTAAGTTTAGAAGCCTGACGAGTGTGACTTAGCGCAAATATTTGATGATGATCTGCTTATTTTTTGAACGATAAAAATTGACATTGCGCTGACAGATCATAGACATAAAGGTGTTTGATTTATGGCGCCTTTTTAAGCGCCGCAGAGAAAGATTTACCGTTGGGCCAGCAAAGGGTATCTTACGCCGCTGTTTAAAGGAGAACGCCATGACTTCCCAAAAGCCGGGATTGCACCCACGAAACCGCCACCGCAGCCGCTACGACATGAATGCGTTATGCCTGAGCTGCCCGCCGTTAAAGGACTACATTGTCCAGACCCCCGCGGGTGAACCTTCGGTCAACTTTGCTGATCCCCAGGCGGTTAAAATGTTGAACAAAGCGCTGCTCGCACATTACTACGGTGTGGCGAACTGGGATATTCCGGAAGGCTTTCTCTGCCCACCCGTTCCGGGCCGCGCGGATTACCTTCATCACCTTGCCGATCTTCTGGCTGAAGACCGTGATGGCATTATTCCTCACCAGGCGACCGTGCTGGATATCGGCACCGGGGCGAACCTGATTTACCCGCTGATCGGCGCGCATGAGTATCACTGGCGCTTTACCGGAAGCGAAATCGGTGCCGAGGCCTTCGCCAGCGCCCAGGCGATTATCAACGCGAACCCGGGATTAAGCCGCGCCATTCGCCTGCGTCGTCAGAAAGAGGCCGCCTCAATCTTCAACGGCATTATTCATAAAAATGAAACCTATGACGCCACGATGTGCAACCCGCCGTTCCACGATTCGGCGGCAGCGGCCCGCGCGGGCAGCGAGCGCAAGCGCCGCAACCTGGGTCAGGCTGAAGACGCCGCGCTGAACTTCGGCGGTCAGCAGCAGGAGCTGTGGTGTGAAGGCGGCGAGGTGGCCTTTATCCTGCGCATGATTGCGGAAAGCAAACAGTTTGGCCGTCAGGTGAAGTGGTTTACGACGCTGGTTTCCCGCGGAGATAACCTGCCGCCACTTTACCGCGCGCTCACCGAAGCGGGCGCGGTGAAAGTAGTGAAAAAAGAGATGGCGCAGGGCCAGAAGCAAAGCCGCTTTATCGCCTGGTCATTTATGGACGATAACAAACGCCGCAAATAGCGCTGCGTCGCAGGCCGGGTCAGGCGAAGCCGCCACCCGGCAATCCGGCTACAGCGTCGGCTCCTGCGGAGGGAGCGGCGCTGCGGGCGGCGGCAGGACCTGATACGTCTGTACCGGCATCCGCACGTTCGCCAGATCGAAGTGCTTTTTCACCATGCTGTCGAGCGCAAAGCGCACCGTCCACTGCTTCAGCGGCTGGGTGGTGAACGACACGCGCAGGGTAAAGGCCGTGTTCGTCAGTCCGACGATACCGGCAAATGACGGCTCGCCAATCACCAGCCCGCGAATATCTTCCATCTGCATCAGCTCTTCTACCGCATCACGCAGCGCCTGCTTCGCTTTATCGGCATCCTCATGACGATCCACATCGTAGTTCGCCACCACGGAACCAATGCCGCGCACAAAGTTGGCAAAGGTGGTGATCGAAGACCAGGGAATGATGTGGTACGCCCCGGTATCCTGACGCACGCCCACCGAGCGAATCGACATCCGCTCCACCGTGCCGGTCAGCGGCCCGATGGTCACCAGATCGCCCGTGTTCATCCCGTTCTCAAACTGGATAAAGATGCCGGTAATAATATCCTTCACCAGCGTTTGCGACCCGAAGGAGATCGCCAGCCCCAGGGCACCTGCACCGGCCAGCAGCGGGGCGATATTCACCCCGATTTCTGACAGCACAATCATGATGGTGATGGTACTGATGATGACCGCCAGCGCGTTGCGGAACAGCGTCAGCAATGTGCGGGCCCGCGCGCTGGGCAGGGGCCTGCCGTGTATATCCGACACCAGACGGTTCTCGATGAGGCTCGCCAGCAGCGTCCAGCCGACGGCAGAGAAGAACAAAATCAGCGCGATGCGAATCAGAATGTCGACCGTTTTTTCACCTGCGCCGTTGTGCAGCCAGTTCCAGAAATCAAACAGGCTCCACGCGTTAAGGAGCAGCATGATCGCCACGCAGACGGTGAGAATGCGCGCCACCTTGAGGGATACCGACATCCAGCCGTTCACCCGTTTTTGCAGTTCCGGGTAGTTACGCTGTACCTGCGGCGACAGGGTGATGGTTTTCGAGATCCAGCGCGACAGCAGCCCCGAGACAAATGCCGCGATGCCGATAATGGCCAGGCTTTTGAATGTTGCCCCCATCATAAATTTCAGGCTGTTTCCCGGGTCGAACAGCGAGAAGAAGCACAATACGATGAAGTAGGCGCTTGCCAGCCAGTGCCACACCAGGGCGAATGCGCGAATAAACAGGCTGAAGAACGAGAGGGAACGATCGGCCAGATGCAGCAGGCTCTCGGTAATGGTCTTTTTATTGTGGAAGATAAGGTACAGCGACCAGACGGTAATGCAGAGCATGATAATGACGTTTGCCAGCGCGCCAAACTGGACGTTCACCTGGTTGGAGATGATCGGCACGGCAACCAGCAGACCGTAGCCAATCAGCCCGCTGAGCACGCTCAGGCGCAGCGCCCAGTATGTCGCGCTCTCGTCCCGAATGGAGAAGGGACGCAGCGCCGGCACGTGAGGGCAAAAGAGTAACCGCAGCAGCGCCTTGAAGAACTCAATCAGGGCAAAGGCATTCAGGAAAAGCGACTGCTGGAAGGCGATGGTTTTGTTGCCCGCGTTCAGCCTGTCGGCCAGCATCTGGCCTAAGAACAGCGTCAGCGCCAGCAGCAGTAAATCGATGATAAAGGCTGAGGCGATCATCAGCGGCAGGTGCAGCCAGCTGCTTTTCTGCTGATTCTTTCTGCGTCCCCATTGCCCCATTTTGCGGTACAGCGGCCACGCGCACAGGCGCACCAGCCAGTAAAAAAGGAAGACTGCACCGGCCAGCATCAGGAACTGCATGGCGGCGGCGGTAAACGTTTGTGGGTTAAACGGCTTATGCGGTGAGCCAATCAGGTTGCGGTAGAGCTGAGCAAAGCGCGAGGAGAGCGCTTCCCCATAGTGGCGGCTCACGTCGGTGACATTTTCCAGCACCGTTTTTTGCTCCTCCACCTGCGGAGGGGTGAGTGTCGGAACGGTTTCCTGGGGCGGCGTGGCGGCGGCTTTGCGCAACTGCTCGATTAATTCCTTTCGGGAGGTGTCGTTCTCAAGAACGTCGGCAAGCGCGCCGTAAGCCGCTTTCTTCTGTTCAACATCCGGTTCCGGAGGGGGCGTACTTTGCTGGCTGGCGGTTGTTCCGGTGGTCACACCGGGGATCGCGACGGCGAACGATGGCGCACTAAACAGGCTAATCAACAGCAACAGGATCCACGGCACGGCGTCCTCCGGTGAAAATGTCGAACAAAATGATAAGTATAGAAGTCGGGACGCGGAGGGGGATTTTTGGGAACAATCTGGCGTAAAAAAGCCGGGCAGGCCCGGCTTAGCGTAACGCGAGGGATCAGGAGACGTGCTGCAGGAACTCCTGCAAACGCGGGCTCGGCGGGTTCGCAATCAATTCCTGCGGGTTACCGTCTTCCGCGATACGGCCTTTATCAATAAAGATCAGGCGGGATGCCACTTTCTCCGCGAAGCCGATTTCGTGGGTCACGATAACCATCGTCATCCCTTCTTCCGCCAGATCCTGCATGACCTTCAGCACCTCGTGACGCAGCTCCGGGTCGAGTGCGGACGTAGGCTCATCAAACAGCATCAGCTTCGGCTTGACCGCCAGCGCACGGGCAATCGCCACGCGCTGCTGTTGACCACCGGACAGCTCGGAAGGGTAATGATGGGCGCGTTCTGCGAGGCCGACTTTCGCCAGCAGATCTTTGGCCAGCGCTTCTGCCGCCGCTTTGTTGGCACCGCGCACGCGCAGCGGGCCAAACATCACGTTCTCCAGCGCCGTCAGGTGCGGGAACAGGTAGAACTGCTGGAACACCATGCCCGCTTCCTGACGAATCAGACGGTCATCCACTTTCGGGTCATTCACCTTCAGACCGTCGACAATCAGGTCGCCGCTGGTGATCTCTTCCAGCTTGTTGATGCAGCGCAGCAGGGTCGACTTACCGGAGCCGGATGGCCCGATAATGACCACCACTTCGCCCTGCTGGATGTTCAGATCGATATTGTGCAGCACCTGGGTTGGGCCAAAGTGCTTGGAAACGTTTTTAAATTCAATCACAGGATTTTCATCCTTCTTTCAAGACGACGCAGAACGAAGCTCAGAACCAGAGTAATGATCAGGTAGACAACGGCCACCGCACTCCAGATTTCCAGCGCGCGGAAGTTGCCAGCAATGATCTCCTGCCCCTGACGGGTCAGTTCGGCCACGCCGATAACAATGAACAGCGACGTATCTTTAATGCTGATGATCCACTGGTTGCCCAGCGGTGGCAGCATGCGACGCAGCGCCAGCGGCAGAATAACGTGGCGGATCGTTTCGCGACGTGAAAGGCCTAATGCCAGACCGGCTTCACTGAACCCTTTATGAATCGACAGCACCGCACCGCGGGTAATTTCCGCAATGTAGGCGCCCGAGTTGATCATAATGGTGACGACGGCGGCGCTGAACGGGTCGATACGCAGGTCGGTGAATGCCATAGGCAGGGCGAAGTAGATGAACATGACCTGCACGACAATGGGGGTGCCGCGGATCACTTCGATGAAAACCAGTGCGATGTGGTTTGCAATCCAGCCACCGTAGGTGCGGGCGAAACCGGCGACAAGACCGATAATCAACCCGCCAACCAGACCCAGGACCGAAATCCACAGGGTCATTTTAGCGCCTTCAAGCAAGAGTGGAATGGCAGGCCAGATGGCGCTCCAGTCAAACTGCATGATGTATTCCTGTATACCGTGGTGAAAAACGAAAAACGTAGGCCCGGTAAGCGGCAGCGCCACCGGGCGTTACAAACCTGAATTCAGGTGAAATTATTTAGGCTCGGTACCGAACCATTTTTTGTAGATTTCGTTATAGGTGCCGTTCTCTTTCAGCGTTTTCAGCGCGCCGTTAACTTTCGTGCGCAGGTCGTCGCTGCCTTTCGGGAAGGCGATACCGTACTGCTGAGCTTCCAGAGATTCGCCCACAGATTTGAACTTGCCGTTGCCCGCGGTTTTGATGAAATACAGGATGTTTGGCGTGTCGTGCAGCACTGCGTCAGCGCGGCCGGTACCCAGTTCCATGTACGCATTGTCGATGTTCGGGAACTGGCGCAGGTCTTTGGTTTTGATATTCGCTTTCGCGTAATCAACTGACCCGGTGCCGCTCTTCACTGCCACCACTTTGCCGTCGAGATCTTTCACGCTTTTTACGTCGTTATTATCGGCTTTGACCATCACCAGCAGGCCGCTTTTGTAGTAGCCGTCAGAGAAGTCGATCGCTTTTTTACGCTCGTCGGTAATGGTGATACCCGCCAGCGCCAGATCAACGTTCTTGGTTTGCAGTGCCGGGATGATGCCGCTGAAGTCCATCGGCTTCAGGGTGTAATCCAGCTTGAGTTCTTTTGCGACTGCGGCCCACAGATCCACATCAAAACCAACGTATTTATCACCCTGTTTGAATTCAAACGGAACGAACGCCGTGTCGGTCGCCACAACCAGTTTGTCGGCAGCCTGAGAGGACACCGCAAAAGCGAGGGTAAGTGCAGCCAGTGAAACTTTTAATACAGACTTCATAGCATTTCCTTTTATATCCACGGGGCGATCCCCTGCGAGAACAGGTGGCACAATGAAAAAATCGTGCCAACTTTACAAGCTGTTGTTTTGCAAAGGGGATGATGTCATGCATTGCACAATAAATGGGGCAATGAGGTTTTATTGCACCAAAGTGGAGCACTGTTTTGGTGCGCCTCGTTTGGCTCAACTGACGGGGAGATATTTAGCGTAAATTCTGACGAAAAAACAATCTTCCGTTAACGGTTGTGTGAGGTGATTATTACAATTTCTTCACTTTTGCACGTTCTCAGGCAAAAAACGTGCACCATAGATGTGCAAAACCCTCACCGGCAGGCGAGGGTTTGATAGAAAATTCGTATGAATTATTCGATGTTAGATTCGATGAACCACAGGAACTGATCCAGATCGCGGGACGCGGCGGTGAAGATATCTGCGGTATCTTCGTCTTTCGCTTCGCTAATCGCTTTGCGCACATCGTTCGCCACAATCGCGTAGCGGTCCGCCAGCTCTTTCAGGTGATCCTGAACGGTATGGATATCCAGCGGATAGCTTTTCAGCGGGGTTTTGCTGTTGATCACCTGTGTGGTACCCAGCGCCACGCCGCCTAACTGAACGGCACGTTCAGCCATCGTATCGAGGTGGGTAACCAGTGCTGTGCGGAAGCCATCCAGCATTTCATGAACGGCAATAAAGTTTGCACCGCGCATATTCCAGTGGGCCTGTTTGGTGATCAGCGAAAGATCGATGAACTGGATCACCTGGCGATTCAGCAACTCAATGGTCGCTTTTTTGTCGCTGTCCGATACATCGTTACGGGTATAAAGCAGATTAGACGCTTTCGTTTTCACCAGTTTAGCGGTACTCATAATCTCATATCCTCTTGATGTTTATGTCCCAGGTAATTACGGAACTAAGTATAGCACCGGATTTTTTCTCTGCGGTTTGGCTGTGCCTATCGGTTTAATAGCGAGAAGGAGGTTGAGAATTTAATCTATTGAAAATGTTGAGTAATTTTTAAATTGATACAGATCAATCTTAATTGCTGAATGAGGAAGTCAGCGCAGAGGGATATTTAGCTGGCAGAAATCAGAGTGTAAGAAATTATAACGACTGTCTTTTTGGCCTTTATTCTGCATGGCGTGGAAGCCATGCAGAATATATGGCCTTAGTTGATATCCACTTTCTCAACTTTAGGTTCGGGGCGCATGGTGAGCGTCGATCCCATTGATGCCGCGATAATCGAGCAGAGCGCCAGCGTCTGGGTCAATGTCAGGGTTTCACCGAGAAACACCATCCCGGAAATGGCTGCAAGCGCAGGCTCCATGCTCATCAGGGTGCCAAATATGCGCGTCGGCAGACGCGTAAGGGCAATCATCTCCAGAGAGTAGGGGAGTGCGGTAGAGAGAATCGCAACCGCCAGCCCGATGGGCATGACGGACCATTGCCAGATCGATTCTGTCGCCTGCGCCATGCCGATGGGCACAAACACGATGGCCGCAATCAGGGAACCCAGCGCCACCGTTGCCGGTCCGTGCTCTTCCCCTGCGCGCTGGCCGGTGAGGATATAGACAGCCCAGCAGGCACCTGCGCCCAGCGCCAGCGCTGCGCCCGTCAGGTCAATCTCAGAAACACTCTGGCCCAGCGGCAGCAGGAACCATAAGCCCAGTACGGCCAACACAACCCAGATAAAATCGACCGGACGTCGGGAGGAGAACAGCGCCACCGCCAGCGGGCCGGTAAACTCCAGCGCGACGGCAATACCCAGCGGTATCGTCTGGATGGAGAGGTAGAACAGGTAGTTCATCGCCCCCAGGGAGAGTCCATAAAACAGCAGCGGTAAACGCTGCTCCTTTTTAAAGCGCAGTCGCCACGGTTTAAAAATGACCACCAGTATCGCCGTGCCCAGAACAATACGCAGGGCGGTCACCCCGGGCGCGCCAACCAGTGGAAAAAGCGATTTTGCCAGCGAGGCGCCGCTTTGAATGGACAACATGGCAATGAGTATGACTGCAACCGGCAACCAGACCGACGACGTGCGGGATAACCCAGGCATCCTTTCTCCTGTCAGCTTATGTCAAATGAGGTAAAGGTTGCAGTGTAAAGGAAATATGCGGCGACGGTTGAGGCGCTGTTGAAAAAAAAGCAGGTGAAATCCGTAAAATGGATAAGCGCTGGTGGATTTATCGCCTGTCAGATTAGGAATAATCTGGATGAATGTAACGGCGCAGACGCGCACTATGCGCATTTAGTAGTGAAAATTGCATGTGATTTGAAAGAGATAGCTTACGCTGGAAACGTTCTGTTACAGGAAAGGTTTCATTAGACATCACGAATCACAAAGAGTTTCGCAAATTTTTTTGATATATTTAAAACTTACGGACTTACTTGGATCACATTTGAGGTGGTTATGAAAAAAATTGCATGTCTTTCAGCACTGGCCGCTGTACTGGCTGTTTCCGCAGGTACCGCTGTAGCTGCTACTTCTACTGTTACTGGTGGTTACGCTCAGAGCGACTATCAGGGCGTGATGAACAAAGCTAACGGTTTCAACCTGAAGTATCGTTACGAGCAGGATAACAACCCACTGGGCGTGATCGGTTCTTTCACCTACACCGAGAAAGATCGTTCTGAAAACGGCGCATACAACAAAGGCCAGTACTACGGTATCACTGCTGGTCCAGCTTACCGTCTGAACGACTGGGCAAGCATCTACGGTGTTGTAGGTGTTGGCTACGGTAAATTCCAGCAGACCGAAAACGAAGGTCTGAACCGCACTGCAAGCAACAGCGACTACGGCTTCTCCTATGGCGCAGGCCTGCAGTTCAACCCAATCCAGGACGTTGCTCTGGACTTCTCCTATGAGCAGAGCCGTATCCGCAACGTTGACGTTGGCACCTGGATCGCGGGCGTAGGTTACCGCTTCTAATCACTTCGGTGATTAAATAAAAAATCCGCCCACTGTGGCGGATTTTTTTTGTCGAAGATAAAAGCAAAACGGCAACCTGAGGTTGCCGTTTTTAGTGTTTGCTCCCTCTCCCCGTGGGAGAGGGCCAGGGTGAGGGCATCGGTCCGCACGAGACGGCAATTACTTATTCTTAATATCAAAAATATCCGTACCCAGATGGTTGTAGTCAACTTTCTGTAACTTGAAGTTGGTAACGTACACTGGGGGAGCTTTCTTGTTAGAGACAAACGGGTAAGCGTTTTTTATCTGCCCGGCGGTAATCCCCGTCCACTGCGAGAAAAACTGCAGGAAATCATTTGCTGAACGGCGTGCTTTAATGACGCGATGCGTTTTATCGTCACTCGACAGCACCATAAACGGCACCTGGAAGTTCTGCTGGAACTTGTCATCGTGCGCCAGATACTGCACCTCTTTACCGCGCTCTTTAAACGCCAGCCCGTGATCCGAGAAATAGACCATGGAGAAGCTGTCGCCCGTATTGCGCAGCTGATCGTACAGCTTGCTCAGCAGGTCGTCGGTTTGCGTCATGGTGTAGAGATAGCAGGAGGTCTCTTTGGACTGCACAAACTCCGCGTACTTTCCGCCTGTCCGATCGCAGGCCTGTGGGTGCGACCCCATGAGGTGCAGGACGATCAGCTGCGGCTGGGTGCGCGGGGTGGCGAAGACCTGCGCCGTCATTTTCAGCAGCGCTTCGTCTTTAGTGTTTTTGTCAGCTTCAAAGTCGCCATTTTTCAGGAACTGCACTTCGTCAGCCCGTTTGGCGATGCTGGCAATCGCCGTATCGTATTCGCCAATTTGCCCCTGATTAGAGAACCACCACGTCTGAAAACCCGCGCGGTTTGCCAGGGTGACGAAGTTATCCTGATACTGCGGTTTGCCATCCACCACCCGGTTAAGGGTCAGACCGAGTGATTTCTGCGTCGAGCCGCTGGCCGCGACATAATCGGTAAACAGGGTGCCTTTGACCGAACTGGCAAACGGGGTGTTATCCCAGTGGCCGCCAAACGCGCCCATTGCATCGCGACGCGCGCTTTCACCAATCACCACCACATAGGTGTGATATTTCGGCTTCACGGCCAGCACGTTCCAGGTATCTTTCATATTGGAAAGCTCAGCCATGCGGGCCTGTTCGTCGAGAACCTCTTTGTTATTTACAACGACGTCTTTCACGAAGCGGAAAACCGGGTAGCCGATATTGGTGAGCCTTAGCTTACCGTCCCAGGGAATGTTCTGGATGGGGGCGACAAACGCCACGGCAATGCTGAACACCAGACAGAGTATTTCGATCTTACCCCAGGATTTTTTCTCGCCCGGCTGACGACGAATGGCGATAACGCCCAATGCGAAGATAAAGAGCCCGACCACGTAGCTGTACCACGGGAAGATCGTCAGGATCTCCGTCGACTCTTCCATATTGGTCGAGTGCAGCGCCAGAAGGGTATTAAAGTTTGGTGAGCCGTACGCCTGACCAAACGGGAAATAGAGTGCCGCAACCAGCGAACAGATGCCGATTAACGCTTTTTGCGCGCGCGGGGCGGCGCGCCATAGCACATGCAGAATGCAGGTGAAGGCCACCGCGTAGAGCAGACTAAAGGGATAACCCAGCGCAAAGTTAATCAGTAATGACTGCAAAAAGTAAAAACCCGTCCACGGGCTTAAGGCCCGGCTGCGGGTCACAACGGTATCTATCAGGGTTACATTCATAGGTCACTATCATGGATGAAAACGCCATGTGCTCACCCTGGCGTCAAGGGTCATAACCTGCCTGACAGTGCGTGGAGAGGGAATGAGGGTCCGCTTCAGCGAGCCGCAAATTGTGCAGGGCTGCAAGAAGATAGTGCGAGCGCTAAATAATATCAACAGTTGCTAAGCAGATGTTTTGCGAAGGGGATTGCAAATCCGTAAAAAAGATCGGGAATAAGGCGGCTGGGAGCAAGTTTAGAGCGAGATTGTGACGGGAAAATGAAGCGGCGTACCGCAACGCCGCTTAGTGGGAAGGTTTATCATCCTGATGCGGTTTGCCGTTAAACATATCGCACAGCATGTTCAGCAGCATTAAGCGCACTTTAAAGGGGGAGTGGGTAAACACGGTCATGCACCTCTTGAATTCGTTCATAAGACCTCCTGATTTTTGATCCCTTCGATCCGTGAAGGGTGACTGCATTACATACAGATATAGCACAGGCTATATTGTATAGCTATGGCTATTTCGTTAATTTTTTGTGCTTGTGGAGGGATGGTTTACAATGTGCGCTCTCGATACCGGGCGCTGGAAGCGTCACCCCACTGAGGAAGTACAATGAACCGTCGCGCAGGTAAGCCAACCATTAAAAAAACGACGCAACTGGTGAATGTTGAAGAGCATGTCGAAGGTTTTCGCCAGGTCCGTGAAGCGCACCGGCGTGAACTGATTGATGATTATGTTGAACTCATTTCCGATCTGATTCGTGAGGTCGGGGAAGCGCGTCAGGTCGATATGGCCGCCAGGCTGGGGGTGTCGCAGCCAACTGTCGCAAAAATGTTAAAACGTCTCGCCTCCGTGGGCCTAATTGAAATGATCCCCTGGCGCGGGGTCTTTCTGACGCCGGAAGGGGAGAAACTCGCGCAGGAGAGCCGCGAGCGCCACCAGCTTGTCGAGAATTTTTTACTGGTGCTGGGCGTCAGCCCGGAGATTGCCCGCCGGGATGCGGAAGGCATGGAACACCACGTCAGCGAAGAGACGCTGGTGAAGTTTCGCGAATTTACCCTTAAATATGGTCCCTCCGCTGAATGAAAATCCCTGGACTGCAGCCCCTGGCACGCGATCGTTTCTTCCATCTCTTATTACTCATTGGCGCAGGGTTAAGCCTCTTTGTGCCGTTTGCGCCGCAGGCCTGGCCCGCTGCCATTGACTGGCGCACCATCATTACCTTGAGCGGCCTGATGATGCTCACCAAAGGGGTTGAGCTGAGCGGCTATTTTGACGTTCTGGGCCGTAAAATGGTGCGCCGCTTTGCCACCGAGCGCAGGTTGTCCCTGTTTATGGTGTTTTCCGCCGCGGTGCTGTCGACGTTTCTGACCAACGACGTGGCGCTGTTTATCATCGTGCCCCTCACCCTCACGCTGCGTAAGCTTTGCGAGATCCCGGTCAGCAGGCTGATCATCTTCGAAGCGCTCGCCGTTAACGCCGGTTCTCTGTTAACGCCCATCGGTAACCCGCAAAATATCCTCCTCTGGGGCCGTTCCGGGCTGTCGTTCGCCGCTTTTACCTGGCAGATGGCGCCGCTGGCGCTGGTGATGATGCTGTCGCTGCTGGCGGTCTGCTGGTTTGCGTTTCCGGATAAAAAACTGCAGTACCACAGCGGCACCACGGGCCCGCAGTGGCAGCCGCGTCTGGTCTGGAGCTGTCTCGGGTTATATATCGTCTTTCTGTTCGCGCTGGAGCTGAAGTATGAGGTGGCGGGCGTGTTGCTTGTCGCCGCGGGCTTTGTCGTCCTCGCGCGACGCGTGCTGGTCAGCGTGGACTGGACGCTGCTGCTGGTCTTTATGGTGATGTTTATTGATGTGCATCTGCTTATTCAGCTTCCGGTGCTGCAAAACGTGCTCCACAGCGTCAGCACGCTGTCTCAGCCGGGACTGTGGCTGACGGCGATTGGCCTGTCGCAGTTTATCAGCAACGTGCCTTCCACCATTCTGCTGCTCAACTATGTTCCGCCGGACACGCTGCTGGCCTGGGCGGTGAATATCGGCGGGTTTGGGCTGCTGCCCGGCTCGCTGGCCAACCTGATTGCCCTGCGCATGGCCAACGATCGCCGCATCTGGTGGCGCTTCCATCTCTGGTCAATCCCGATGCTGGTTTGGGCCGCGGCGATCGGTTTCGGAATATTCCTTCTCATATAGTGCGCAATTTGTCAGTTTTTCCTGGCAAACGTATAGCAACGTCCTAGCTTTAGTGAACGGCATAGTGTGATGCCGCTCACTGACAGGACCGTTGCTGAACTATGGCTGAAGATCAAACTCCACCTGCTGACGAGCAGGAAAAAAATAATAATGAGCGTAAGCGCCCGGGCAAAAAACCGTTAATTATCCTCGGCATTGTCGTGGTGGTGATGGTCGTCGTGGCGCTGGTCTGGTGGTTTTTAACCCGTAACGAAGAGACGACCGACGACGCCTTTACCGACGGCGACGTGGTGACGATTGCCCCGAAAACGGCAGGCTACGTCACCGAGCTGCGGGTGCGCGATAACCAGCGCGTGAAAAAGGGCGATCTGCTGGTGGTTATCGATCCGCGTGATACCACCGCGCAGCGCGATCAGGCCCAGGCCCAGCTTGGGCTGGCCATCGCGCAGCTGCATCAGGCTCAGGCGCAGCTCGCACTCTCCAAAGTGCAGTATCCCGCCCAGCGTGACGAAGCCAAAGCGCAGGTGTTAAAAGCGCAGGCCGATCTGGCGAACGCGCAGGCGGAGTACCGTCGCCAGCGCGGCGTCGACCCGCGGGCAACCACCCAGCAAAGCATTGATTCCGCGAATGCGCAACTGCGCAGCGCCCAGGCGGGGCTGGCCAGCGCCCAGGCGCAGCTGGAAGTGGCAGAGCAGGTACAGCTGCAAATCCGCCAGCAGGAAACCAACGTTGAAGCGCGCGAGCGTCAGGTCGAACAGGCCAAAGCGCAGCTGGAAACGGCCAATCTGAACCTCTCTTACACCGAAGTCCGCGCCCCGTTCGACGGTTTTGTCACCAAACGCAACGTGCAGCCCGGTACGCTGGTGCAGGCGGGAACGGCGCTGTTCTCGCTGGTTTCGCCGAACGTGTGGGTGGTGGCGAACTTCAAAGAGTCCCAGCTTGAGCGCATGAAGCCCGGCGATAAGGTCACCGTGTCGGTCGACGCGTGGCCGGATATGGCGCTTGAGGGCCACGTTGACAGTATCCAGCAGGGCAGCGGCTCGCGCTTCTCCGCCTTCCCGGCTGAAAATGCCACCGGTAACTTTGTCAAAATTGTGCAGCGCGTGCCGGTGAAAATCGTGATTGATAAGGGGCTCGATCCGAACAAACCGCTGCCGCTGGGGCTGTCGGTCGCGCCGAAGGTGACGGTGGAATGACGGATCACAGCCACGACAGCTGGAAGCCCGCCAGCAATCCGTGGGCGGTGGCGATTGTCGTCACCCTGGCGGTGTTTATGGAAATTCTGGACACCACCATCGTGAACGTGGCGCTGCCCCACGTTGCAGGTTCGCTCTCGTCCAGCTATGACGAATCCACCTGGGTGTTAACCAGCTACCTGGTCGCGAACGGCATCGTGCTGCCCATCTCGGCGTTTCTGAGCCGGGTGTTTGGCCGCAAGCAGTTCTTCCTGATCTGCATCGTCATGTTCACCGTCTGCTCGTTCCTCTGCGGCATCGCCACCGAGCTGTGGCAGATCATCCTGTTCCGCGTGATGCAGGGCTTTTTTGGCGGCGGGCTGCAGCCCACGCAGCAGTCGGTACTGCTCGACTACTTCAAGCCGGAGGACAGGGGCAAAGCGTTCGGCCTTTCCTCCATCGCGATTATCGTTGCACCGGTCCTCGGCCCGACGCTGGGGGGCTGGATCACCGACAACTACTCCTGGCGCTGGGTGTTCTTCATCAATATCCCGGTGGGGATTGTGACGGTGCTGGCGATCTACCAGTTGCTGGAAGATCCGCCGTGGGAGAGCAAGTCTAAAGAGAAGCTGACCATCGACTGGACGGGGATCGGCCTGATCGCCTTAGGGCTTGGCTGCCTGCAGGTGATGCTTGACCGGGGAGAAGATGAGGACTGGTTCTACTCGAACTTTATCCGTACCTTCGCGGTGTTAACGCTAATCGGCATTATCGGTGCCATTTACTGGCTGGTGTATGCCAAAAAACCGGTGGTGGATCTGCACTGCATGAAGGACCGCAACTTTGCGATTTCCAGCCTGCTGATGGCGGGGATGGCGATGATTTTGTACGGCAGTTCCGTGGTGATCCCCCAGCTGGCGCAGCAGGATTTAGGCTATACCGCCACCTGGTCCGGGCTGGTGCTGTCGCCGGGGGCGGTGCTGATTGTATTAACGATCCCGCTGGTGCTGAAGCTGATGCCGGTGGTGCAGACGCGCTGGATTATCGCCTTTGGCTTTACCTGCCTGGCGGTGTCGTTCTTCTGGTCGCGCACGCTGACCCCGGATATCGACTTTGAAACCCTGGTGCTGTTCCGCAGCGCCCAGTCGCTGGGGCTGGGGTTCCTGTTTGTGCCCCTGACCACCATTGCCTTTATTTCGATTCCAAGACGGCTGAATGCCGACGCGGCGGCGCTGTTCACTATGTTCCGTAACGTCGCGGGCTCGGTCGGGATCTCGCTGTCGACGGCGGCCATCACCGAACGGTCTCAGGCGCATAGCGCGCACCTTGCGTACCACGCCTCGCCGTTTAACGAACAGTTTCAGCAGGCAATACGCGAAAGCGCCCAGGCGATCCAGAACTTCACGACCCAGGTGGGCGATCCCACCGGGATTGCCACCGGACGCCTGTACCAGACCATGATCGAGCAGTCGCGCTTTTTGGCCTACATCGACGTCTTCACCCTTCTGAGCGCGGTGGCCTTGTTACTGATTCCGTTTTGTTTGTTGCTCTCGCCGGTTAAGAGCGAGGGGAGTGCAGGAGCACATTGATGATACACAGACGTTTACACCCCCTGATGATAATGATGCTGCTGGCAGGCTGCGCCGTCGGGCCGGACTATCAGCCGCCCGCGCCGCCTGCCGTGACGCACTGGAACGATAAGGGCGACAGCGGGGTAAAATCGCAGACGACCTCCGCCGCGACCAATCCGCGCTGGTGGAAGACCTTCGGCTCGCCGCAGCTCGACAGCCTGGTTGAGCGCGCCATCGCCGGAAACCTGACGCTGCAGCAGACGGTGCTGCGCATCGCCGGCGCGCGCGAGCAGATTAACCAGGCGGGCGGGGCGTTTTACCCGTCGGTGAACGGCAATCTGCAGGCGACGCGCCAGCAGCTCGGGCTGGAAGGGGAGCTGAAATCCCACGGCGTGTATGACCAGCTGGATAATGTCGATCCTGAGCTGCGGGGTGCGTTAGGCCCCCTGACGCAGCCGATCAACCTCTACCAGGGCAGCTTCGACGCCCAGTGGGAAATTGACCTCTGGGGCAAGGTGCGCCGACAGGTGGAAGCCGCCGAAGCGCAGCAGAAAGCGGCTATCGAGCAGCGTAACGACGCGCTGGTGTCGCTGGAGGCGGAAGTGGCGCGCGCGTGGCTCCAGCTGCGCGGGGCGCAGAGTATTATCGCCACGCTGAACACCCAGATTAAAAGCGCGCAGCAGACGCTGGATCTGACCGAGAGCCGCCAGCGCGGCGGGCTGTCGCCGCAGATGGACGTGGAGAATGCGCGGGCACAGCTGGGTAACCTGGAGGCGCAGCTGCCGCAGTACCAGGCGCAGGCGCGGCAGGCGATGAATGGCCTGGCGATCCTCCTTGGCAAGCCGCCGGGTGCGCTCGATGCGGAGTTACAAAGCGTGCAGCCGATGCCCGCATTGCCGGATATCGTACAAACCGGCATTCCGTCTACGCTCGCGCGACGCCGTCCGGACGTGCGCGAAGCGGAGGCGAATCTTCATGCCGCCACGGCGCAGATTGGCGTGTCGGTGGCCCAGCTGTTCCCGAGTTTTACCCTCTCCGGGCAGTTTGGCCTGCGCAACAGTGAAACCAACTGGCTGACCGACTGGAGCAGCCACTTCTACAGCTTTGGTCCGCAGGTCTCCATTCCGATTTTCCAGGGCGGTCGACTGGTTTCCAGCGTGAAGGTGGCGCGCGCGCAGCAGGGGGCCGCGGTGCTGGACTATCGGCAGACGGTGCTCACCGCGCTCGGCGATGTCGAAAATGCGCTGGTGAGCTATCGCACCGACCAGCAGCGTGAAGCGGGCCTGGCGAAAACCATTGATGCCCTGCAAAACGCCTTTGACCTGGCGAGCGACAGCTATCGGCAGGGGATCGCCAGCTTTATCGACGTGCTGGACGCCCAGCGGCAGCTGGCGCAGGCCGAGCAGCAGCGTGCGCAGGCGCAGGTGCAAAGCGCGCTCGATCTGGTGGCGCTCTACAAGGCGCTCGGCGGCGGCTGGGAACCGTATCAGCAGGTGCAGCTGCCGGACTACAGCGTCTTTGGCGACGCCCCGCGCGGATAAATTTTCAGAGGATTGGGCAAGAAACGGACAGGAACGCCACATTCGCGATGGCAGAGGGGCGGGTATAACTAACAGACACCCAATCGACATGCGAGGAAAGCGTTATGCGTTATCAAAAACTGGGCAATACCGGACTGTTCGTTTCTGAACTCTGCCTCGGCACCATGACCTTCGGCGGTGAAGGCGGCATGTGGGGCAAGATTGGTCAGCTCCAGCAAAGCGAAGCAGAACAGCTGGTGGGCCGCGCGCTGGATGCCGGGATAAACTTTATCGACACCGCGGATGTTTATTCGGAAGGGCGTTCGGAGGCGATCCTCGGCCAGGCGCTGAAAAACCTGAACGTTCCGCGCGAGAACGTGGTCGTCGCCACCAAAGTGTTCGGCGAAACCGGAACGGCAGGAGTGAACTCGCGCGGCAGCTCGCGCTATCACATCATCAGCAGCGTGAAGGAGAGCCTGCGCCGCCTGCAGCTCGATCATATCGATCTCTATCAGCTGCACGGCTTCGACCCGGCTACGCCGATTGAAGAGACGCTGTATGCGCTGGATAACCTGGTGCAGCACGGCCACGTGCGCTATATCGGCGTCTCGAACTGGGCGGCGTGGCAGATTGCCAAAGCGCTGGGCATTTCCGAGCGCCTCGGGCTGGCGCGCTTCGCATCCCTTCAGGCGTATTACACCATCGCCGGACGCGATCTTGAGCGCGAGCTGGTCCCCATGATGCAGAGCGAAGGCGTCGGGCTGATGGTCTGGAGCCCGCTGGCGGGCGGCCTGCTGAGCGGAAAATATGGCCGCGACGGGCAGAGCGAAGCCGGTAGCCGCCGTCTGGAGTTTGACTTCCCGCCGGTGAACAAAGAGCGCGCCTTTGACTGCGTGGACGTGATGCGCGTGATTGCCGAAAGCAAGGGCGTCTCCGTCGCGCAAATCGCGCTGGCGTGGCTGCTGCACCAGAAGGCGGTGACCAGCGTCATCATTGGCGCGAAGCGCGTTGAGCAGCTGGACGACAACATTGCCGCCACCGGGATCCGCTTAAGCGAAGACGAGCTCAAACAGCTGGATGCGGTGAGCGCGCTGCCGCGCGAGTATCCGGGCTGGATGCTGGAGCGGCAGGGGGAGTATCGCCGTAATCAGCTCGCGCAACAGTAACTCTCCGCATCAGGTAATTTTTAAATTTGTTTGCCCATCGGTACAGAAATCGGCAAAAGCGGCTTATTTCACTGAGCACGCTTTTGCCGATTCAACGATGGGCTGTGGCGGGAATCAGCAACCGTCTTTGCAGGTTGCCGCTGGGTTTTGCTCAAGGATTCTTACCAGCAGGGCTCGGGGTTCTCTCACGACATCTGTTCCAACTGACAGTACTTTGCCGTCCCGCTCTGCTGAATACTTCGCGACAACATCACCGAATGCATTTCGCTGCAGGGCGACCTCTTGTCCTGCTTTGACCGTGTCGCCGGGTTTAACGAAAACTTCCGCAAACCCACCCGTGGTTGCTCGTATTGAACTGATCGCATTACCAATATACGTTTTATTGCTGCTGGCGGTTGCGCCGATTTTGCCTTCAATCACCTTGTAATGAATCAGTACATTGAGGGCACCCTCTACACCCCTGGCAATCATATCCTGCTGGTAAATCCTCGGCTCTCCCGTCTCGGCCGTTATCGCCGGGATACCATTTTGAATAAAGGTGGTTTCCATTGAGCCGGCTTCGCCGGGATCTTTCTTAATTTGATCGGCCGGAAAAAGTTCTGCAATCGTCCGGGCATCCGCATTGCGGTAGTCGGCATAAATGAACAGCGGATAAGCCGTTCCGGTAGACTGGGTGTGATAGTCAATCGCCAGGTCGACATTTCCCTTGTAAACCTTATTCCACATCATCCATGCCTGACGCTCGGCAGGGTTACCCGTTTCTTTTCCTGGATGCACGCGGTTGTAGTCGATCGTCTCGCCCCCATCGGTTGAAACGGACCATGTCCGGGAGACCCTTTCAAGTCCAGAACGGTTTGGACCTATAATGCCAATAACGCTGCCGTTCATTTTTGCGGGGTCCAGTTGTTCCATCACTTTTTGTACGATGCGCACTCCGTTTAGCTCATCCCCGTGGACGCCCGCCTGCAGCAGAACGTTCTTCCCGTCCGTTTTCCCTTTTGCCACCATGATGGGGACATACCAGCGCTGTCCTGTTCCTGTCTCAACCCCCTCGAACATGAAGCGATGTTGTCCTGCTGTCAGGTCTGATACATCCAGAGTCGAGATAACCGGCACTCCTTGCACCTTATCACCCGTATACACCGTTGCCGCGTGAGTCATTGAGCATGGCAACGCTAAGCTGAGAGCGAATGCGATACGGCTAGTAGATATCTTCATGAGCGTCATTTTCCATTTGATAGGGTTGAGATTTTTATTTTTCGGCCTGGGCCGTGGTTCGTGCTCATTAAGTTAATAGTGATTTTATGAGGCCAGCCAGCGGCACGATCGGGAAATGTGATTTTGCATAGGCTAACGCACCGGCCTCAATAACAGGGTTTGCGCGATTCATTTTTCCTGCCCGGCGTCTTCTTTCCAACCTACCTCACAAAAAACGATCCTCCGCTTTGATCGACATGCCATCTTCGCCTATATGACTAGTCATGAAATTTTAAATGACTAGTCATATAGGGAGGAAACATGAGCAATCAGCTGACGGCCAACTTTTTATGGGGCAACTCGGTATCGAGCATGCAGACGGAAGGGGCCTGGAACGAGGGCGGGAAGGGGATGTCGGTGTACGACATTCGCGAAGCTGGGGAGAACATCTCCGACTGGAAAGTCGCGACCGACTCCTACCATCGCTACCGGGAAGATTTCGACCTGATGCAGGATCTGGGCATGAGCTGCTATCGCTTCCAGATCTCCTGGAGCCGCGTCTGTCCGCAGGGTGACGGCGCGTTCAACGACGAGGGCATCGCGTTTTACGACCGCTTTATTGACGATCTCATCGCCCGCGGTATTGAGCCGATGATCTGCCTTTACCACTTCGATATGCCGCTGGCGCTGGCGCAGGAGTACAACGGCTTCAATGACCGCCGCGTAATGGACGCCTTTATCCGCTACGGTAAAAAGATGATCGACTGCTTTGGCGACCGCGTGAAGTACTGGCTGACCTTCAACGAGCAGAACATCTTCCATATGCCGGAAGCATTCCGCATTTCTGGCTACATGAAAGGCGATCAAACCCTGCGCGAGCTGTACGAGCTGCAGCACCATACCATGGTGGCGCACATGGCGCTGACCGAGTATCTGCACCAGACGAAACCGGGCCAGCTGATGGGCGGCATGCTGGCGCACCAGCTGGTTTACCCGGCCACCTGCAAACCGCGCGATATCTTCTGCGCCCAGCAGTATGACGAGTTCCTCAACCAGAACCTGCTGCGCGTCTTTGCCGGGCAGGGCTACAGCCCGGCGGTGATGGCGGTGGTTGAGCAGGAAGGCTTTGGTGATATCTACCGTGCCGAAGATTTAGCGCTGCTGGCGCGCACCAGAAACGACTATATGGCCTTCAGCTACTACGCCAGCAAAACGCTGGACAGCGATGCGATCCCGGAAGGCACGCCGGTCAACTATTACCTGCTGCACGGCGAGAAAAATAACCCCTACCTGAAAGCCACCGAGTGGAACTGGCAGATCGACCCGCTCGGTTTTCGCACCATCATTACCCGCTACGCCAACGACTGGCGCATGCCGGTGTTCCCGATTGAAAACGGCATTGGCGTGATTGAGTCCTGGGATGGCGTCAACCCCATCGAGGATACCTACCGCATCGACTATCACCGGGCGCACATCGAGGCGATGAAAGCGGCGATCTTCGAGGATGGGGCAGAGGTCATGGGCTACCTCGGCTGGGGGTTAATCGACATTCTCAGCTCCCAGGGCGACATGCGTAAGCGCTACGGCGTGGTCTACGTCAACCGGGAAAACCACGACCTGAAAGACCTCAGGCGCGTGCCGAAGAAGAGCTACGCGTGGTTAAAACAGGTTATCCATACCAACGGACGCGAGATGTAAGCCGTACGCTGCCGGGCCGTTTTTGTGACTGATTGATGGGAACACTCCGCTATGTCTGAAACAAAAATCACACCGCACATGCAGTCCTTTGTCGATAAGTTTGTCGAGTTCTCGGCGCGCCTGGCAAACCAAGTGCACCTGCGCTCCCTGCGCGACGCCTTCGCCACGGTGATGCCGATTTTCATCCTCGCCGGCCTGGCGGTGCTGGTGAACAACGTGGTGTTCCCGTGGATTTTTCACGGCGATACGCTGGCACACTTCAAAGTGTGGGGCGAGGCGATTATCAACGGCACGCTTAACATCGCCGCGCTGCTGCTGGCCCCGATGATCGCCTGGTCACTGGCGCGCAACAAAGATTTCGACAACCCGGTTTCGGCAGTGGTTATCGCCGTCAGCAGTTTTATCATCATGATGCCGATGCGCTTACAGGTTACGCCCGTTGGCAGCGACGCCGCGGTGAACGTCACGCAGGTGCTGACCTTCGCCAATATCGGCTCCACCGGGATTTTCGCCGGGGTGCTGATTGGGCTGCTCTCAACGGAAGTGTTTATCGCGATTTCGCGCCTGAAGGCGCTGCACATATCGCTCGGGGAAAATGTGCCCCCAGCGGTCAGCAAATCCTTTACCGCGCTGATCCCGACGATCCTCACGCTCTCCCTGTTCGCGGTGCTGGCGGCCGTGCTGGCAAACGTGCTGCACACGGATCTGATCCATCTCATTACGACCTTTATCCAGCAGCCGCTGCGGCTGATCAACACCAGCCTGCCGGGGACGATTTTCATCTACAGCTTCGGCAACTTTCTGTTCACGCTCGGTATCCATCAGTCGGTGGTCAACAGCGTGGTGCTGGAGCCGTTTCTGCTGATCAACACCAACGAGAACATGCTGGCCTTCGCCAACGGCCAGCCCATTCCGCACATCATCAACAACATCTTCGTGCCGACGTTTGGCATGGTGGGCGGAACCGGCAGCACGATCTCGCTGCTGATCGCCATCTTTATCTTCTCCCGACAGCAGTCGGCGAAGCAGGTAGCGCGTCTGTCGCTGGCGCCGGGCTTATTCAACATCAACGAGCCGGTGATCTTCGGCCTGCCGATTGTCTTTAACCTGCCGCTAATGATCCCGTTTGTGCTGTTGCCCGCCATCGGCATTTACTTCGCCTGGCTTTGTACCACGCTGGGATTCATGTCGCGCTGCGTGGTGATGATCCCGTGGACCACGCCGCCGATTCTCAGCGCCTGGCTGGCGACGGCAGGGGACTGGCGGGCGGTGGTGGTGCAGTTGGCAATCATTGTATTTGGTGTATTCTTCTACCTGCCTTTCCTCAAGATTGCCGAGCGAGTGGCGTTGAAAAACAGCGGGATAGAAAACTAACTGTAAGGAAGGACGATGGCGGCGAAGTACATCACCATAGCGCGGGAAATCAAGAAACGCATTATCAGCCAGCAGTACGCCGCCAATGAACCGCTCCCGGACCAGTTTGCGCTGGCGGCGGAGTTCTGCACCAGCCGGATGACCATCCAGCAGGCGATGCGCCAGCTGATCGTCGAAGGGCTGGTCTACACCCGTCAGGGGCAAGGGACGTTCATCCGCAAAAACTTCCTCCAGCTCTCGCAGTGGGATCTCTCCGGCAGCGACTATTTCGGTGCCACCAAAACCTGGGAACATCTGGGCACGGTTACCAGCCAGGTGGTGCATTTTGAACTGCGCTTCCCGAACGAAAAAGAGCAGGCGTCGCTGATGATTAACGCCGATGCGCCCGTCTATGACTTTATTCGTCTGCGTTTATTAAACGGCGAACCCATGTCGCTGGATTCCACGGTGATGCCGATGAATCTGGTGCCGGGCCTGACGAAAAGCCATCTTGAAGGTTCGGTGTTCCAGTACGTGCAGGAGACCCTGGGGCTGAAAATTATGGGGTCATATCGGGTGGTGCGGGCGCTTAAGCCCAGCGCGCTGGACAGGGAGCATCTGGTCTGCGAGCAGACCGATCCGGTGCTGGAAGTGGAGCAGGTGATTTATCTGGAGGACGGCACCGCGCTGGAGTATGCCCACTGCCACTATCGGTACGACCACGGCGGGATTGTTATCGTGAATAACGGATAAAAAAAGCGGGCCTTGAAGCCCGCTTTTTTAATGCGCGTGATTAATTCAGACGCACCGGCATACCAGAACGGTTCTGAATCGCCTGGTCGACGATGGTGGTTTCCACGTCAGGCTGAGAGGTCACGGACTGCACCGCGCTGTTCAGCGTAATCGGCACGATCTCGTTGTTGTTGATCTGATCTTCGCTGGTGGACAGCGGGTTGTGCACTTCGATGTAGCGGCTGCCGTCTGGCTCAGACGTTGCTTTCACCGGTTCGTTGATGAACTGCACGCGCGTACCGACCGGCACGTTTTCGAACAGGAACTTGATGTCGTCGTTACGCAGACGCACGCAGCCGTGGCTTACGCGCAGACCGATACCGAAGTTGGCGTTGGTGCCGTGAATCGCATACAGACGACCAATGTACAGAGCATACAGACCCATCGGGTTATCCGGGCCGGCTGGCACAACGGCTGGCAGCGGTTCGCCCGCAGCGATGTATTCCGCGTGCATTTTGGCGGTAGGGGTCCAGGTTGGGCCCGCTTTCTTACGTTCAACTTTGGTGGTCCAGTTCAGCGGGGTGTCTTTGCCCAGCTGGCCGATACCGATTGGCAGCACGATAACGGTGTTGGTGCCTTTCGGGTAGTAATACAGACGCATTTCGGCGCTGTTGATCACGATACCTTCATGAACGGTATCCGGCAGGATCAGCTGCTGAGGAATATTCAGCACGGTACCTGCTTTTGGCAGATACGGGTCAACGCCCGGGTTCGCTTCCAGCATGTTAGACAGGCCCAGCTGGTACTGTGCGGCGAAATACTCCAGCGGCTGAGAGTTACCCTCAGGCACCGTCACCACCTGGTTTTGACCCACCAGACGGCTTCCGTCGGTCGGCAGGGGATACGTCACCGCAGACGCGGTCTTACAAAAACCTACTACGGCTAACGCCGCCGCAAAAAGCGTTGTTAATTTCATGTTCATGTTGTGCGAGGTATCTAAGCCATTCTGGCGATGAGTTGATAAGTCTGAATCTGTGATGGGAGCGCATTATATGTGCATTCCCGCTAACAGGGAATTCAGATGTGTACGAAATCACATTTTTTTCGATTTTGTCAAAGTTTAGTGGATTGCCGCAACACGGGATCTCAATTCGGAATTGTGGCATAATGCCGTGTTTATCACACTTTTCGCAGGAATCTCCCCGTGTTAGTTACCAGCAACGTCACTATGCAGTTTGGCAGTAAGCCGCTGTTCGAAAACATTTCCGTCAAATTTGGCGGCGGCAACCGTTACGGCCTGATTGGCGCCAACGGTAGCGGAAAATCCACCTTCATGAAGATCCTCGGCGGCGATCTGGAGCCGACCCTCGGCAACGTCTCGCTCGATCCGAACGAGCGTATCGGTAAGCTGCGTCAGGATCAGTTCGCCTTCGAAGAGTTCACCGTGCTGGACACCGTGATCATGGGGCACGCGGAGCTGTGGGAAGTGAAGCAGGAGCGCGATCGCATCTACGCGCTGGCCGAAATGAGCGAAGAAGACGGCTATAAAGTGGCCGATCTGGAAACGCAGTACGGCGAGATGGACGGTTACTCTGCGGAAGCGCGTGCGGGCGAGCTGCTGCTGGGCGTCGGCATTCCGGTCGAACAGCATTACGGCCCGATGAGCGAAGTTGCGCCAGGCTGGAAGCTGCGTGTGCTGCTGGCTCAGGCGCTGTTCTCTAACCCGGACATCCTGCTGCTCGACGAACCAACGAACAACCTGGACATCGACACCATCCGCTGGCTGGAGCAGACGCTCAACGACCGCGACAGCACCATGATCATCATCTCGCACGACCGTCACTTCCTGAACATGGTCTGTACGCACATGGCGGATCTGGACTACGGCGAGCTGCGCGTCTATCCGGGCAACTATGACGAGTACATGACCGCCGCCACCCAGGCGCGCGAGCGTCTGCTGGCGGACAACGCCAAGAAGAAAGCGCAGATTGCGGACCTGCAGTCCTTCGTTAGCCGCTTCAGCGCTAACGCCTCTAAGTCGCGTCAGGCGACCTCGCGCGCGCGTCAGATCGACAAAATCAAGCTGGAAGAGGTTAAAGCCTCGAGCCGTCAGAACCCGTTCATCCGCTTCGAGCAGGACAAGAAGCTGTTCCGTAACGCGCTGGAAGTGGAGGCCCTTACCAAAGGCTTCGATGAAGGCCCGCTGTTTAAAAACTTCAACCTGCTGCTGGAAGTGGGCGAGAAGATTGCCATTCTGGGCGCCAACGGCGTGGGTAAATCCACCATGCTGAAAACCCTGGTCGGCGAACTGCAGCCGGACAACGGCACCGTGAAATGGTCCGAGAACGCGCAGATTGGCTACTACGCGCAGGATCATGAGTATGAATTCGAAAATGACCTGACCGTCTTCGACTGGATGAGCCAGTGGAAGCAGGAAGGCGACGACGAGCAGGCGGTGCGCAGCATCCTGGGCCGTCTGCTGTTCAGCCAGGACGACATCAAAAAGCCGGCTAAAGTGCTCTCCGGTGGCGAGAAAGGCCGCATGCTGTTCGGCAAGCTGATGATGGAAAAACCAAACATCCTGGTGATGGACGAACCGACTAACCACCTGGACATGGAATCGATCGAATCCCTGAACATGGCGCTGGAGATGTATCAGGGCACCCTGATCTTCGTCTCTCACGACCGTGAGTTCGTCAGCTCGCTGGCAACCCGCGTGATCGAGATTACGCCAGAGCGCGTGGTGGACTTCACCGGTAACTACGAAGATTACCTGCGCAGCAAAGGTATCGACGGCTAAAAAAAAGCCCGGTGGCGCTTCGCTTACCGGGCCTACGGGTGACTTTGTAGGCCGGGTAAGGCGAAGCCGCCACCCGGCAATGTTCAGAGCACCCACTCACTCCTTTCAACCCCGTTCACCCGCAGCGTACGTTTTTCCCCCGCCGGTAATGACACCTTCAGCGCCTTCCACGCCGGACGATAATCCCCCCGCGCGTTCACCTTCAGGTTGATGGTTGCGCCATCGCACACCATCTCCCATTCCACCCACAGCGCATTGCCGTTCAGGTAGCCCCAGCTTTCACCGTCGTCTTCAAACAGCAGCCCCGAGGTTGTGCCCACGCCTTTCACCGGGAACAGCTTCAGCTCGCGGGTCGTATCTTTTTCGGCACTCACATGCGTGATGCGCTCGCTGAGCGGCAGAGCGGCCCCGGCGCGCACCAGCAGCGGCAGTTTTTCCAGCGGCGCATCGAGGACGATGGATTGCCCGCCTGCATACCACGCGTGGGTGTAAAAATCGTACCAGCCCGTTTCGTTATCCGGCAGCCAGACGCGGCGCTCGCGCTGCCCGGCTTCGACGACGCTGGCGACCAGCAGGTCGCGGCCCAGCAGGAAGTCGTCGCACTCTTTGAAGGTTTGCGCATCGTGCTCGTGGTCGAGGAAGGTCGGGCGCAGCATCGGCTCGTCGTCGGCGTGCGCCTGCCAGAGCAGGGTGTAGAGATACGGCAGCAGGCGGTAGCGCAGCTCAATCGCGCCGCGAATGGCAGGCGTGACGCCCGGATACATCCACGGCTCGTTCACCGTGTGGTCATCGTTCCACGAGTGAATGGTAAAGCGCGGGTGCATCACGCCGTTCTGCACCCAGCGCACGAACAGCTCGGCGTCCGGCTTGTCGCCGGAGAAACCGCCGACGTCGTGCCCGACGTTGAACAGCCCGGACAGGCTCATGCCCAGCCCCATGCGGATGTTATAGCGCAGGGTGTCCCAGTTGGTGCGGTTGTCGCCGCTCCAGGTCTGGACGTAGCGCTGCATCCCGGCGCAGCCGGAGCGGGAGATCAGATACGGACGCTTTTCCGGCGCATAGCGCTGCTGCGCTTCCAGCGAGGCGCGCATCATCAGCAGCGGCATCACCGGGCGAATATGCTTGATGGCGATCTCCTTGCCGAAGCCAAAGCAGCGGGCTTCCCCGTCCCACACTTCATATTCGTTATTGTCGTTCCAGGTGGAGTCGATGCCCATCTCCAGCAGCTGCGTGGTGACGCCGTTCTGCCACCACTGCACCGTTTGCGGGTTGGTAAAGTCGAGGTGTGAGCCTTCGTCATCCCAGAAGCTGGAACGTTCGGGTGCATCGGTTTCTGAATCGCGAATGAACAGACCGCGTTCCGCCACTTCGCTGTAGCGCGGATGGTCCTGCAACAGGCACGGCTTGATGTTTGCCGCAAGCTTCAGTCCCGCGTCGTGGAAGGCCTGGCTCATCACCTTCGGCTGCGGCACCTTGTCATAGTTCCAGTTGAAGACGTAGCGCTTGCCGTTGATGGAGGTATAGCCGGAGGAGAGCTGGAACGAGTCGCACGGAATGGCGTGCTCTTCGCACAGGCGAATAAAGTTCATCAGCTGATTCTGCGCGTCCGGCGCGTCGGTGTAGTGCATGGTTGAGCCGCTGTAGCCCAGGCTCCATTTCGGTCCGAACAGCGTTCTTCCGGTCAGGCGAACAAAGGCTTTAGTGACGTCCAGCACGCGTCTGCCGGTAAAGAGGTAGTAATCGATATCGCCCGCTTCCGCCTGCCAGCGGCGATAGGCGGTGTGGTAGTTATCGATCTCGTTACCCAGATCCAGCCAGCAGCTGCTCAGGTTGTCGTAGAACAGGCCGTAGCTCACGTCGTCGCGGCGGGTGAGGGTGAACGGAATGTGCTTGTACAGCGGATCGGTGCTGGCGGCGTTGTATCCCATCGCGTCGAGGTTACGCATCTCGTAGCGTTTACCGTTGCGCTGCAGATCGCCCGCTTTCTCGCCCAGGCCGTAGAAACGCTCGTCCTTGCGGCGGCTGAGGTAGTGCGCCACGCCGTCGCCGTGGGCGTTCAGCAGGTAGGCGCTGGTGGGACGGTCGTTGACCAGCGGCTGCCACTCGCCCGCGTCATTGCGGTAGTGCCACTCCAGCCACAGCGGCTGGTGGACCGTCACGCGCAGCTGCTCGGTTGCTACCGTTAACGTGTCCTCCTGCTGCGTCAGCGTCCAGGCGGGGCAGGAGAAGCCGCTGATATCGTCGCGACGGCGACCTTCCCACGGCACGTCTTTTTCCGGTGCGATGCTCCAGGTGCGGTCCAGCGCCAGCTCGCCCTTGCGTTTGATCAGCACGCGGAACAGGTTCTCTTCCAGCACATACAGGCACAGGCGGTGCTGGCTATCGACCAGCAGTTCCAGATGGTTTGCCGACTGCGTATCAAGGGTCCAGTTTTTCAGGGTTTTCATATGCAATACATCCACTATCAGGCGCGCTTCGCGCGACGTTCAGCAATAAATGCTACCAGGAAGAGAGCGCCAATCAGGTCAAAGAAGCCCATGGCGATAAAGAGCGGGTTAAAGCCGATTTTGTCGGCGGTCACACCGATTAACAGCGAGAACAGGAAGCTGGCGATCCACGCCGCCGAGCCGCGCATGCCGTTGACGGTCGCCATCTGGCCTTTGTCGAACGACTCCACGACCAGGGCGCTGAGCATGCAGGAGATGATCTGGTGCCCGAAGCCGCCGATGGAGATCAGCACGATGGTGATATACGGGTCGCGGGTAATGGCCACGATGGCCAGCGAGATCATCAGGAACGCGCCGGTGACGGAGCTGGCGACAACCGAGTTCACGCGGGAGCAGCCGAACAGGCGGGTGTACAGACGCGTCAGGTAGCCGCTTGCCACGCTGCCGAGGTCGGCGGCGAGGAACGGCAGCCAGGCAAACATCGCAATCTGCTTCAGGTCCATGCCGTGCTCTTTGGCAAGGTACAGCGGCACCCAGAAGCTCAGCACCGCCCAGGCGGGTTCTGCCATAAAGGCCGGAATGGCGATACCGTAGAAACGTTTGTTTTTTGAAACGGTTTTCAGCGCGGTCAGGAAAGGCAGTTTGACCGGCGCCGGTTCGTTATCCTGCTTGATAAACGCCAGCTCGTCCTTGCTCAGGTTCGGGTGCTGCTCGGGGTTGTGGTAGAACGCCCACCAGAGGATCACCCACAGCAGCGCCAGCACGCCGGTAAACATAAACGCCCCCTGCCAGCCGAACGAGGCGTGAGCAAAGTAGATGATAGGGGGAGCCAGCATTGCGCCGATGGAGAAGCCCACGCCCGCCCAGCCGGCGGCAACGGGACGCTCTGATTTCGGGAACCATTCGCCGATTGTTTTGGCGTTCGCCGGGGTGGCGGCGGCCTCAGAAGCCCCCATAAAGAAGCGCAGTATGGCCAGGTGCAGCCAGCTTCCGGCGCCCGCGTGGAAAATACACATCAGCGCCCAGATCCCGGCGCAGACCATAAAGCCAATCTTCAGGCCGATAACGTCAATCAGCCAGCCGCACAGGGGCTGGAAAATGGTGTAGGCGATCTGAAACGCGCCGACGATCCAGGAGTATTGCTCGGTGGTGATCCCGAGGCTCTCTTTAAGCTCCGGAGCGAGAATACCTAAGGAATTTCGGGTGATGTAGTTAACGGTGACGCCCAGCAAAAACAGCACCAGCACGTACCAGCGCAGGTTCTTGATGACGCGACGGGTTTTGCTTGTCGCAATGGTGTTATTGATGTCCTGACTCATTTTACTCTCCACAAGACGGACGGTAAGGGGACGGAGGTTCAGGTGTCACACAGATTGTTATGCCTTTGATTTCTATCCGCTTATAATGCTTAAGTTGCTATACAACTAGTATGGAAGCTGTGTGACAAGTTCACCTTAAGGAAGAAAATGAGTGGGCAAAAGTGGATTTTGTGCAAAATTTCTCATAACCGACGAAAACACTCTGGCATGATGGCATTCATGCCAGTTATTTCCTGACAAACACGCTATGAAAATTTTTTCATTTCGCAAATGGAGCCAGATCACAAAATGGACAAAAGGCTAAAAATCACCGAAATCGCGGCCCGCACGCAGCTCTCCATCAGCACCGTGTCGCGGGTGCTGGCGGGGAAAGCGAATACCAGCGAAAAAGCGCGTGCAAAGGTGCTGGCGTGCGCGCGCGAGCTGGGGGTAATGGACGGCATGGCGGCAGGGCGTCTGCTGCTTAACAGCCTGGTGGTTTTTGCCCCGCAGCGCGCCTTCGACGAGCGGTCCGACATCTTTTACTACCGCGTGATCCAGAGCGTGAGCAAAGGGCTTGCCTCCCACGAGGTCCGGTTGCGCTACTGCGCGCTGGAGGAGAACGACAGCGACGCCCAGCTGTTTCTGGCGCGGATGAACGAGCCGGATACGCAGGCGGCCATTCTTCTCGGTATTGACGATCCGCATATCCACGATCTGGCAGTGGACGTGGGCAAACCCTGCATGCTGATTAACTGCCGCGACCGGCACATGCGCCTGCCTGCCGTTGCGCCGGATCACCGCGCCATCGGCGAGCGGGCGGCGGAGTACCTGTTCGAGATGGGACACCGCGAGGTGATGAACGTGCTGTGCCTGCGTCGCTACACGATGGAGCTGCGCCTGTCGGGGATCCGCGACGCGTGGCAGTCCCACAACCTGGCGTTCAACGACAAGCGCGATCTGCTGGTGGTGCCGAGCTTCAGCGCCAGAGAGACGGAGCAGCTGGTGAGCGATTGGCTAAATCAGCAGCAGGGAAAAGACCTGCCGACGGCGTTCCTGGTTGGCGGCGACTTTATGGCGGCGGGCACCATCAGCGCATTACAAAACCACGGCCTGCGCGTGCCGCAGGACGTTTCTGTGATGAGCATCGACGGCTTTAACCTGGCGGCGATTCAGGATGTTCCATTAACGGCCGTGCATGTTCCCCGCGATGAGCTGGGAACGGAAGCGGTACACATGCTCCAGCAGCGGCTCATGCGCCTGGACGCGCCGGTAGGCACATTGCTGCTGAACGGCACGCTGGCCGTGCGAGAATCGGTACGGCGGATACGTCAGGGGAAACGACGCACCGCCGTGGAGCGGGAAGGGCTGTACGACAGCTAGACCATGCCCAGCGCGCGTTTGCCGTGGATGTTGAGATCGTTCACGGTAAAGCGGTCCTGCCAGGTTTTTTCATAATCCTCGCGCGGGAAGTCTCCCGGCGACGCGCCGGTCTCCAGCGCTTCCTTGACCTTCTTCGCGTAGGCGAGGTTCTTCTCGCACATCGGTGCGGCGGGGATGTACATCACGTTGCCCCAGCCCTGCTGATCTTCCACCGGCGCGACGGAGTGGATCACATCGCAGTGCCACCACACCGAATCACCCGCCTCCAGCGCAGGAATGCTGGTCAGCGCCTCGATAAGCAGCGGGTGCCACTTCTCGGAAACCGGCAGCACGCGCCCCGGCGCCACGCCGCACAACTCGTCCTCCGGCACGTCGTCCAGCAGCGGACGCAGCAGAATGTACGCCATTGCTTCCGGGATCGGCACCACGTGCAGCAGCCCCTGGCCGGGGATCATGTCCGACAGCGCCGTCCAGCCCTGGAAGGTGCGGAACACCGAGCATTTGGTGGTGTTATCGACGGTATACTCTTCCACTTCGGTACGGTGCGCGGCGTTCCACGGATCGTATTTCTCGACGTTGCCGTCAAACACGCGGGCGAAAACCTGCTGGTAAGCCGGCAGCAGCCAGCGCTCCAGCGCGCCGGAGTCGGTATGCGCGCCCAGCCCTTTCGAGGTGGTTCCCGGCGGACGGCGGCGGATACGATCCGGGTAAATCACGCTCACGTCCGGGTCGAACCACTGCTTGCCGTTGCTCTCGAACGTCCATAAGCGGTTCAGGAACGACTGCACCTGCGCCATTTCTTCGCTCTGGCGCGCCTGCATTTGCGCCTGCGACCAGTAGATCGGGTAAATCTCCGGACGGGAGGCGGTCAGGGTGCCGAAGAAGTTATCGCCTGGCCCTTTGTACACCTCGTCAAACTTGTTCAGATCGAGGTAGTCGAGCATCGACTGATCCCACGCCAGCGCCTGCTCGCGCGGGAAGTGACCTTTAATCACCGCGCAGCCGCGACGCTTAACGGCCTCGCGCTGTGCGTCGGTAATCGTGCTGTTTTTCACATCGTTAAACGGAATCACCGGCCAGACGGATTCACCTTTATTTTTAAGGGCGTTAATTTCCGCCACGCGGGTGGCAATGCTGTCGCTGAGCTTGTCGAACACCGCCTGCACGTCGCCGATCTGCGCGCGTAACTCACGTTTCAACTGACGGATTGCCGCTTTGTGATCCGCCGGCAAGGTTTCACTGGTAAAGGTCATAACTGCCTCGCATCTTTCATTCGAAAGTAAAAGTGTCTACAAGTGATACTTTAAGTTAAAAATAAGTTAATGCAAGTTTAAAAACTTGACCTGCGCCACAGGACGGGAAAATGAGTGAGGGTGCCGGAGCAGGGCTCCGGCGAGAAGAGGATCAGGCGTCGAACGGGGAATGGTTGTCGAGCACGGCCTGAATGACGTTCAGCGCGCCGTGATGGTTGTTGTCATCGGTGCTGTAGCGGCTGATTTCTTTGATGCTCTCTGCCGCGTTGCCCATCGCAAAGGAATATTTCACCAGCTTCAGCATCTCGGCATCGTTTCCGCTGTCGCCAATCGCCACGCACTCTTGCGGAGAAATTTTCCAGCGCTTCAGCAGACGGCTGATGCCGTTCGCTTTGTGCAGGCCGGGGATAATCAAATCGACAAAGCCAAAGCCGCTGGTGACCGGCTTCATGATGCCGTCCAGGGAGACGTGGAGTTTATCCACCAGATTAGGAATGTCGCTGTCCGGCAGGTTCAGGGAGAACTTAAACAGCACGTCGTCAATGTCGCGGTAATCGCTGATGCGCTTTAAGCGGTGGTAGTGCTTTGACATTAGCGCCACGAACGCGTCCGGCGCTTTATCGCTGACGTAGGCGCTCTCCAGCCCGCAGGCCACGAAGTTCAGCCCTTTGTCTTTCAGCAGTTCGCCAATCACGATCTGCGACTCATGGCGGGTCAGCTCGCCGTGAAAAATCTGCTCGCCGCGATCGAACACCAGCGCGCCGTTTTCCGCCACGAAAGAGATCCGATCTTTAAGCTCCGGAAAGAAGGAGATGAGCTGGTAATACTGGTTGCCGCTGGCGACAACAAATTCAATGTCGCGGGCTTTAAGCTGTTCAAACTGTGCCTGGAAGCGGTCACGATCGTACTGCTTGGCATCATCAAGGAAAGTTCCGTCCATATCGGTGACGATAACTTTAACGGTCATACTGTGCTCCTGGGTCACTGCGTTTTGAAACATTCTAATAACAAGGTGACGAGGAGCACAAATTTAATTTCGAATGAAAGTCAGAAAGCCGGGTGGCGGCTTCGCCTTACCCGGCCTACGGGGAGACTCTGTAGGCCCGGTAAGCGCAGCGCCACCGGGCGTTTTCTTACAGCGTATGCTCAGTACGGGCGATAATATCGTCCTGCGCATCCGGCGACAGGGCGGTGAAGAACGCCGAGTAACCCGCGACGCGCACTACCAGGTCGCGGTACTGGTCCGGGTGTTTCTTCGCCTCCAGCAGCGTTTCGCGCGAGACGATGTTGTACTGAATATGCCAGCCCTTATGCACCTCGAAGAAGGTGCGCAGCAGCACCATCAGCTTCTGGCGATCGCTGTCGTTTTCCAGCGTCGACGAGTTCAGCTTCTGGTTCAGCAGCACGCCGCCGAGAATCGCTTCCGTCGGCAGTTTGCCCACCGAGCCAATTACCGCCGTCGGGCCGAGGTGGTCCGTACCCGAAGCCGGGCTGGCCCCTTCCGCCAGAGGGGTATGCGCCTTACGTCCGTCCGGTGTCGCCATCGTCGCCGCGCCAAACGGCACGTTCGCGGAGATGGAAGAGGTGCCCGCGTAATAGTTACCGCCAATCGGGCCGCGGCCGTAGCGCGGGTTATGGTACTGCTTCAGCTCCTCAATATAGGTCTGATAGGCGCGGGTCAGCAGCATATCCACGCTGTCGTCGTCGTTGCCGTACTTCGGCGCGCCGTTGATCAGGCGCTGACGCAGCTGCTCGTGGGTCAGGCCATCGAAATCATCGGCCAGCGCCGCCGCCAGCTGCTGCTGACCGATAGTGCCCTGTTCGAACACCAGCTTCTTCACCGCCGCCAGGCTGTTGCCGAGGTTGGCGATGCCCACCTGCAGGCCGGACACCCAGTCATACTTCGCGCCGCCCTGCTTGATGCTTTTCGCGCGCTCGATGCAGTCGTCCACCAGCGCCGAGCAGAGAATATCGTGGACGTTCTCCTCCAGCATAGTGTCCACGACGTACTCAATCTCGATGGATTTGCGGGTGTAGTAGCGGATCTGGCTATCCCAGGCTGCCATCACTTCGTCGAAGTTGTCGAAGTTACCGGCGGAGAGGGCTTTTTCCTGCGGCAGGAACACCTTGCCGCTGGTGGCGTCGCGGCCGCCTTCCAGCGCGGCGAGCATCACGCGGGCGAAGTTGATAAAGCTCATGCCGGTGCAGCGGTAGCCCCACTTGCCGCCCACCGCGGTTTCGATGCAGCCGATGGCCGCGTAGTCGTAGGCGTCGTCACGCTCAACGCCGAGCTTGATGAATTCCGGAATGACGATTTCATCGTTGTTGAACGCTGGCATCCCGAAGCCGCAGCGGATCACCTGCACGCAGGCGTCGAGGAAGTCGTTGCTCATGCCCGCGTGATAGCGCACGCTCAGGTTCGGCTGGGTGGAGCGCAGGCGACCGCAGGATTCCAGAATCGCGTACGAGAGCGGGTTCACCGCGTCCATCGGCTCACCGTTAACCAGCTTCTGGCCGCCGATGGTGACGTTCTGGTACAGCGGGCTACCGGCGGAAGCCTTCGAGTGCGAGCCGGAGCGGATCTTGTTCACTTCCAGCAGTTTCAGCCAGCAGCTGTGCAGCAGCTCGATGGCGTGCTCGCGGTCCAGGCTCTGATTCAGCTCCACGTCGCGGCGGTAGTACGGATAGAGATACTGGTCCATACGCGCGAAGGAGACGGAGTGGCCGTTGGACTCAATCTGCAGGATCAGCTGAATGAAGTAGCACAGCTGCAGCGCCTGCCAGAAGGTTTTTGGCGGCTCGTGGGCGATTACGTCACAGTTTTCCGCCATTGCCAGCAGCTCGTCGCGGCGGCTTACGCGGGTTTCGGTCGCGGCCATTTCGCGCGCCAGGTCGGCAAAGCGTTTGATGTGCAGGCTCACCGCTTCCAGCACGATATCGATCGCCTTCAGGAACTGGTCGCCGTGCAGGTCTTCCAGCACCGTCAGGTTGATGCGCGAGCGGCGCTCGGCCACTTTGGCGCGCAGGCCGTCAAGACCTTTCTCCAGCACCAGAGGGAAGTTCACCGCCAGGTGCGCGTCGCCGGAGGTCATGTTACCTTCGGCTTTGATGATGCCGGTTTCCAGCAGGCCTTTCTGCTCGTCGGTGAACATGCCGTAGCAGCGGTCCTGCACCGTCTGGCCGCGCCACCACGGGCAGATTTCATGCAGCACGCGCTTGTTCTCTTCACTCACCGCAAAGCCCGCGCCCGGACGGTCCGCCAGGTCGTCAATCTCTTTCTCAATCCAGGAGACGGTGTATTCCGGGAAGATCGGCGCGGCGCGCACTTCGCTGGCCTGGTTCCCGATGATCAGCTCGTCGTGCTTGATCCAGATGGTACGCTTGGCCAGGTGATGCGCCAGCGCCAGAGCGCGGCGCACCGGGATCGGCTTGTCCATGTGCTGCTGGTACATTTCGGTGTAATGCTGGGCGCGCTCGGTACAGACCGGCGGCTTCACGATATGCACCAGGGCCGTTTTGTGCGCCTTAATGCGCTCGCTGAGGGTGTTGAGATTCAGGGTGGTCATAGGTTTATCCTCGTAAGGTCGCGGTTAACCCTTTCTGGCAGGCGTACTGCTGCGCGAAGTCCAGCAGGGCAGGGTTATCCAGCGGTTTGTCAGGGGCAGAGTAGGGTTGGCCGAGCAGGGTGTATTTGTTCATGCCCAGCGTGTGATACGGCAGAAAATGAATATCGTCGACGCCGAGTTCATCGGCAGCGAAGTTGGTAATGGCGGTGATGGAGGCTTCATCCGCGTTAAAGCCCTGGATCAGCGGCACGCGGATGGTGATCGTTTTCCCGGCGGCGGCCAGGCGTTTCAGGTTGTCCAGGATGCGCTTAGCCGAACCGTCCGTCCACTGCTTGAAAACGTCACCGTCGACATGCTTCAGGTCGGCGAGGAACAGATCGACGTACGGTAATGACGGCTCGATATAGTGCCACGGCACGTGAAGGCAGGTTTCGACGGCGGTGTGGATACCCTGGTCGTGGCTGGCTTTAAACAGCGCGTGCGCCAGCTCCGGGTTCATAAACGGTTCGCCGCCGGAGAGGGTGATCCCGCCGCCGCTGCGGTCGTAAAAGGGTTTATCGCGCAGTACGGTCGCCATGATCTCCTCGACCTGCTTTTCTTCGCCGCAAACGGTCAGCGCCTGCGTCGGGCAGCAGTCGGTGAGGGCATCAAGCGTCTCTTCACTCAGCTTTTCGCGGTGGATGACCAAGCCATTCAGCGCGCGTTCGATACAGCCCGGTGCCGCCTGCTGGCACAGGTCGCAGCCGTCCAGGCACAAACGCGCATCAAACAGCACGTCCCGGCTGCGGGAGCGGCTTTCCGGGTTCTGGCACCAGCGACAGCCCAGCGAGCAGCCTTTCAGGAACACCACGGTACGAATTCCGGGGCCGTCGTGGGTAGAGTAACGCTGAATATTGAAGATCATGTTTTTCGCCTCTCATCTTGCATATGAAGATTAAATTACTTTCGAATGAAAGTTATCTTGATGCAGGTCAACTCTTGAGCAGGTTTTGTCGTGATAGGGTAAGTGCAGGCTAATTTTGAGGGTGACATCATGGAACTTTATCTCGACACATCTGACGTTGCGGCAGTCAAAAAGCTGGCGCGTATCTTCCCGCTGGCGGGCGTGACCACCAACCCAAGCATCGTTGCGGCCGGTAAAACGCCGCTCGACGAACTGCTGCCCGCGCTGCACGACGCGCTGGGCGGCAAGGGCCGTCTGTTCGCACAGGTGATGGCGACCACCGCCGAAGGGATGGTGGAAGACGCGCGTAAGCTGCGCGCCATCATTAACGATCTGGTGGTGAAAGTGCCGGTGACCGCAGAAGGGCTTGCGGCGATCAAGATGCTGAAGGCGGAAGGGATCCCTACCCTGGGCACGGCGGTCTACGGTGCCGCGCAGGGGATGCTCTCCGCGTTGGCGGGGGCGGAGTATGTGGCCCCTTACGTTAACCGCGTGGACGCGCAGGGCGGGGACGGGATTCAGACCGTAATTGAGCTGCAACAGCTGCTGACGCTGCACGCGCCGCAGTCAAAGGTGCTGGCCGCGAGCTTTAAAACCCCGCGTCAGGCGCTGGACTGCCTGCTGGCAGGCTGCGAGTCCATCACGCTGCCGCTGGACGTGGCGCAGCAGTTTATTACCTCTCCGGCGGTAGACGCAGCGATTGTGAAGTTTGAGCAGGACTGGCAGGGGGCGTTTGGACGGACGTCCATCTGACGCGGCTGCCGGGTGGCGCTGACGCTTACCCGGCCTACGTTCGAGCCGTTGTAGGTCGGGTAAGGCGACGCCGCCGCCCGACTTTTTACTGACTACACACCTCACACCCCGGGTTACGCATCAGCTTCATCTCGCGGAACTGGCAGGTCATCGCGTCATACATCACGATTTTCCCCGCGGCGGGCGTGCCGTAATTCGTCAGCACCTTGATCGCTTCCATTGCCTGCAGTGAACCAATCACGCCGACGAGCGGCGCCATCACGCCCGCCTCAACGCAGGTCAGCGCATTCTCGCCAAACAGACGGCTCAGGCAGCGGTAGCAGGGTTCACCCTCGGCGTACGTGAAGACGCTGATTTGCCCCTCCATGCGGATCGCCGCGCCTGAGACCAGCGGGGTTTTGTGAGCAAAACAGCCCGCGTTGAGCTGATTACGGACGGTGACGTTATCAGTGCAGTCCAGGACCAGATCGTGCCGGGCAATCTGCGCGGAGAGCGCGTCGTCATCCAGCATTGCGTCAATCAGCGTGAACTGAACGTGGGGGTTGATGCGCGCCAGCGCCGCTCTGGCGGATTCCACTTTCGGCTGGCCCACCGTCGCGTCGCTGTGCAGCGTCTGGCGCTGCAGGTTGGACACCGACACGGTATCGAAATCCAGCAGCGTCATGCTTCCTACGCCCGCCGCGGCAAGGTACTGCGCGGCGGCGCAGCCCAGCCCGCCCAGCCCGACGACCAGCACGCTGGCCGCCTTGAGCGCTTCCTGACCTTCGAAATCAAACCCGCGCAGCACAATCTGGCGGTTGTAGCGCATCATCTCCTGATCGCTCAGCTCCACCGTCATGTCAGCCTCCGAACAGGTGGTTAAAGCGCTCGACCTCAACCCATTCGCCGGCTTCCACGTTGCCGCGCTCGCGCTCCAGCACGATGAAGCAGTTGCCCAGACTGAAGGAGCTGAAAATGTGCGAACCCTGATGTCCGGTGGTGCTCACTTCGAGCTCGCCGTCCGCGCCGCGCGCCAGAATGCCGCGCTGGAAATCGAGACGGCCCGGTGATTTTTTTAACCGCGTGGCGGCACGCACGCGCACGCGTTCCGGCAGCGGGCTGGCCTTGTTGCCGGAAAGCTTCGCCAGCAGCGGGATCGCCAGCTGGTAGAAGGTCAGCGCGGCGGAGACCGGGTTGCCCGGCAGGCCGCAGAACCAGCTGTGTGGAAGCTTGCCAAACGCGAACGGCTTGCCCGGCTTGATCGCCAGCTTCCAGAAGGCGATTTCGCCCAGCTCTTCAAGCAGGGTTTTGGTGTAATCCGCTTCGCCCACGGAGACGCCGCCGGAGCTGATGACCACGTCGGCGGATTTATCCGCCTCGATAAACGCCGCGCGCAGTTTTTCCGGATCGTCTGGAATAATGCCGAGGTTAATCACCTCGCAGCCCAGCTGCTCCAGCATCAGGTGTACCGCCAGGCGGTTGGTGTCGTAAATCTGGCCGTCCTGCAGCGGCTGGCCCGGAAGCTGCAGTTCGTCGCCGGTGGAGAAAACGGCGACGCGCACTTTGCGGATAACGTCAACTTCCGCGATGCCGAGCGAGGCCAGCACCGGCAGCTCCGCCACCGTCAGCCTTTGCCCGGCGGCAAAAACGGTCGCGCCGAGGGTGATGTCTTCGCCCGTGCGGCGGATGTTCTGGCCCGCTTTGACGCTGGCGGTAAAACGCACGCCGTCGTCGGTCTGTTCGGTCTCTTCCTGCATGACGACAGCGTCGCAGCCAGCCGGAACCGGCGCACCGGTCATGATGCGCACGCAGGTGCCCGCAGGCCATTCCCCGCTAAACGGCTGACCCGCAAAGGCTTTACCCGCCACCGGCAGGGCGTTACCCGTCTGGAGATCCGCCAGGCGTACCGCGTAACCGTCCATCGCGGAGTTATCAAACCCCGGCACGTTGAGCGGGGAGACGATATCGCGTGCGGCAATACGGCCAAAACAGCGCACGAGGGGCAGCGTCTCAACGTCATGCAGCGGGGAAACTCGGTCAAGCATCTGCGTGAGTGCCGTCTCAAGCGGCATCAGTCCGGCGGTAAAATCCATGGTGGGCTCCTGCGGAGTAACAACGAAAGCGTCCATTATGGCAGAAAAGTGCGGCTAACTGTATGACCGGAGGGTGTACGCTTTACATCACTGTTACGTCTTTCTATATTCAAAAATCATCTGAAGTTTCGTCGACGATAATGATATTTATAGAAAAAGCCGCAAAACAGGCTAACGGGTGATGCGAATGGTTAAGGCGGTAATCGCAATTCATGGCGGGGCCGGGGCAATCACCCGTGCACAGCTCACTCCTGAGCAGGAAAAGCGCTACATCGACGCGCTGTACGCCATTGTCGAAACGGGCCAGAAAATGCTGGAAGCGGGCGAGAGCGCGCTGGACGTGGTCACCGAGGCGGTACGCCTGCTGGAGGAGTGCCCGTTATTTAATGCGGGGATAGGTTCGGTCTTTACCCGGGATGAAACCCACGAGCTGGATGCCTGCGTCATGGACGGTATCTCCCTGAAAGCGGGGGCCGTGGCAGGCGTCAGCCACCTGCGTAACCCGGTGCTGGCCGCGCGTCTGGTGATGGAAGAGAGCCCGCACGTGCTGCTGACGGGCGCGGGGGCGGAGAGGTTTGCCTTCGAACACGGAATGGCGCCGGTATCGCCCGATCTGTTTTCCACAGAGGCGCGCTATCAGCAGCTGCTGGACGCCCGTTCGGCGGGTATGACGCAGCTTGACCATACTGCGCCGCTGGATGAGCGCAGCAAAATGGGCACGGTCGGCGCGGTGGCGCTCGACAAAGCGGGCAACCTCGCGGCGGCAACCTCCACGGGCGGGATGACCAACAAGCTCCCCGGACGCGTGGGCGACAGCCCGCTGCCGGGCGCCGGCTGCTATGCCAATAACGCGACGGCGGCGGTGTCGTGTACCGGCACCGGGGAAGTCTTTATTCGCGCCCTCGCGGCCTACGACATTACCGCGCTGATGGATTACGGCGGCTTAAGCCTCAGCGAAGCCTGCGAGCGCGTAGTGATGGAGAAATTACCTGCCCTGGGCGGCGTCGGCGGGCTGATTGCGGTGGATCGCGAGGGCAACGTGGCCCTGCCGTTCAACAGCGAAGGCATGTACCGCGCCTGGGGCTATGCCGGTGATGAGCCGAGCACGGGGATCTATCGTGAATAAGGGGGCAGCGCGTGCCGCACAGTGAAGAGCTGGACAACCGCGAAGTGCTGGCTGTCCATCAGCTGAATATTGCGTTTCAGGAAGAGCGGCAGTTCATCCCCGCAGTACAGAATTTATCGTTCACGCTCAGGCGCGGCGAGACGCTGGCGATTGTTGGCGAATCCGGCTCCGGGAAATCGGTCACCGCGCTGGCGCTGATGCGCCTGCTGGAACAGACGGGCGGGCAAATCAGCAGCGAGAAAATGCTGCTGCGCCGCCGTAACCGTCAGGTCATTGATTTAAACGAGCTGAGCGGCGCGCAGATGCAGGGCGTGCGCGGGGCGGATATCGCGATGATCTTCCAGGAGCCAATGACCTCGCTCAACCCGGTTTTCCCGATCGGGGAGCAAATTGCCGAGTCCATCCGGCTGCATCAGGGTCTGAGCGGCGATGAGGCGCTGAAAGAGGCCCGACGGATGCTGGAGCTGGTGCGCATTCCGGAGGCGCAGGCCATCCTGAGCCGCTATCCGCATCAGCTTTCCGGCGGCATGCGACAGCGGGTGATGATTGCCATGGCGCTCTCCTGCCGTCCGGCGGTACTGATCGCCGATGAACCGACGACGGCGCTGGACGTGACGATTCAGGCGCAGATCCTGCAGCTCATCAAGGTGTTGCAGCAGGAGATGGAGATGGGGGTGATTTTCATCACCCACGATATGGGCGTGGTCGCCGATATCGCCGATCGGGTGCTGGTGATGCACAAGGGCAGCGCGGTGGAAACCGGCCCGGTCGAGCAGATTTTTCACGCGCCCGCGCATCCTTACACCAAAGCGCTGCTGGCGGCGGTTCCGCGCCTGGGGGCGATGAACGGCAGCGATCTGCCGCGTCGTTTTCCGTTGATTTCCCTGGAGGCGTCTGAGCCGCAGGAGGAGGAACGCGAGCAGGACACCGTGGTGCCGGGCAAGCCCATTCTGGAAGTGCGCAATCTGGTCACGCGTTTTCCGCTGCGCAGCGGCGTACTGAACCGCGTAAAGCGCGAAGTGCACGCGGTGGAAAACGTCAGCTTCGACCTCTGGCCGGGCGAAACGCTGGCGCTGGTAGGGGAGTCCGGCTGCGGTAAATCGACGACCGGGCGCGCGTTGCTCCGTCTGGTGGATGCGCAGGAGGGCAGCATTACCTTTAACGGCGAGCGCATTGATACCCTTCCGGACAGCAGGCTGCAGGCGGTGCGGCGGGATATTCAGTTTATTTTTCAGGATCCGTATGCCTCTCTCGATCCGCGACATACGGTGGGGTATTCGATCATGGAGCCGCTGCGGGTGCATGACCTGCTTGACGGCGAGGCGGCGCAGCGTCGCGTGGCCTGGCTGCTGGAGCGCGTTGGCCTGAAGCCTGAACACGCCTGGCGTTATCCGCACGAGTTTTCCGGCGGGCAGCGGCAGCGTATCTGCATCGCCCGCGCGCTGGCGCTGAACCCAAAAGTGGTGATTGCGGATGAATCCGTCTCGGCGCTGGATGTCTCTATTCGGGCGCAAATCATCAATCTGCTGCTGGATTTACAGCGGGATATGGGGATCGCTTTCCTGTTTATCTCGCACGACATGGCGGTGGTTGAGCGCATCAGCCATCGCGTGGCGGTGATGTTTATGGGGCAAATCGTGGAAATCGGGCCGCGAAGGGCGGTATTTGAGAACCCGCAGCACCCGTACACCCGCAAGCTCATCGCGGCGGTCCCGGTCGCCGATCCGGCGCATCGTCACGGCCAGCGCGTGCTGCTGCAGGATGAGATGCCGAGCAACATTCGTAAACGCGGCGAGGCCGTGGAGCGCGTGACGCTGCGTGAGGTCGGTCCGGGTCATTTCGTGGCTCCCCCGCGTCAGGACAATGCCTTTTCGCGGTTATAACTTTCAACAGGCAGGAGAACATAATGGTTACATTTGTAGCGCGTAGATGGTTGTTAGCCGCGAGCGTGACGGCAGCCCTGGCCGCTGCCCCCGCGTTCGCTGCCAAAGATGTGGTGGTCGCCGTCGGCTCTAACTTCACCACGTTGGATCCGTATGACGCTAACGACACGCTCTCCCAGGCGGTGGCGAAATCGTTCTACCAGGGCCTGTTTGGCCTGGATAAAGAGATGAAGCTTAAAAACGTGCTGGCGGAGGGGTACACCGTTTCGGATGACGGGCTGGTGTACACCATTAAGCTCAAAACCGGGGTGAAGTTCCAGGACGGCACCGACTTTAATGCCGACGCGGTGAAGGTAAACCTCGATCGCGCCAGCAATCCTGAGAACAGCCTCAAGCGTTACAACCTCTATAAAAACATCGCCAAAACCGAGGTGGTCGACCCGGCGACGGTAAAAATCACCCTGAAAGAGCCGTTCTCCGCGTTTATCAATATTCTGGCGCATCCGGCGACGGCGATGATTTCCCCTGCCGCGCTGAAGAAATACGGCAAGGAGATCGGCTTCCACCCGGTGGGTACCGGTCCGTACGAGCTGGTCACCTGGAATCAGACCGATTTTGTGAAGGTGAAGAAATACGCGGGATACTGGCAGAAAGGGCTGCCGAAGCTGGACACCATCACCTGGCGTCCGGTAGTGGATAACAACACCCGTGCGGCGATGCTGCAAACCGGCGAGGCGCAGTTTGCCTTCCCGGTCCCGTACGAGCAGGCCGCCATTCTGGAGAAAAACAGCAAGCTGGAGCTGGTCGCCAGCCCGTCGATCATGCAGCGCTACATCAGCATGAACGTCACGCAAAAGCCGTTCGATAATCCGAAGGTGCGCGAAGCCATTAACTATGCCATTAACCGCCAGGCGCTGGTGAAGGTCGCTTTTGCGGGCTATGCCACCCCGGCCACCGGCGTGCTGCCGCCGGCTATCGCGTATGCGCAAAGCTATCAGCCGTGGCCGTACGATCCGGCCAAAGCGCGCGAGCTGCTGAAGGAGGCGGGCTATCCGAACGGCTTTAGCACCACGCTGTGGTCGTCGCATAACCACAGTACCGCCCAGAAGGTGCTGCAGTTTACCCAGCAGCAGCTGGCGCAGGTGGGGATTAAGGCGCAGGTTACCGCCATGGATGCCGGACAGCGTGCGGCAGAGGTCGAGGGGAAAGGGCAGAAAGAGAGCGGGGTGAGGATGTTCTACACCGGCTGGTCGGCCTCGACCGGTGAAGCCGACTGGGCGCTGTCGCCGCTGTTTGCCTCGCAGAACTGGCCGCCAACCCTGTTCAATACCGCGTTCTACAGCAACCCGCAGGTGGACAAAGACCTGGCCGACGCGCTGAAAACCACCAAACCGGAGGAGAAGGCACGTCTCTACAAGGATGCGCAGGACATCATCTGGAAAGAGTCGCCGTGGGTGCCGCTGGTGGTGGAGAAACTGGTGTCAGCCCATAACAAAGCGTTGACCGGGTTCTATATCATGCCGGATACGGGCTTTAGCTTTGACGATGCGGATTTAAAATAACGCCCATGCTGAACTATGTTTGTAAACGCCTGCTGGGGCTTATCCCGACGCTGCTGATTGTGGCGGTGCTGGTGTTTTTGTTTGTCCATATGCTGCCGGGCGATCCGGCGCGTCTGGTTGCCGGGCCCGAAGCGGATGCCACGGTCATTGAGCTGGTGCGTAAACAGCTTGGTCTTGACCAGCCGCTGTATATGCAGTTTCTGCACTATATTGGCAACGTTCTGCAGGGTGACTTTGGTATCTCGATGGTGTCGCGTCGTCCGGTGTCGGAGGAGATCGCCAGCCGCTTTATGCCCACGTTCTGGTTAACGATAGCCAGCATGAGCTGGGCGGTGGTGTTCGGACTTGGCGCCGGGATTGTGGCGGCCGTCTGGCGCAACCGCTGGCCGGACAAGCTCGGCATGGCGCTGGCGGTGACCGGCATCTCCTTCCCGGCGTTCGCGCTGGGGATGCTGCTGATGCAGATCTTCTCCGTTGAGCTGGGCTGGCTGCCCACCGTCGGGGCCGATACCTGGAAGCATTACATTCTGCCCTCGATGACGCTGGGGGCTGCCGTGTCGGCGGTGATGGCCCGCTTTACCCGCGCCTCGTTCGTTGACGTGCTGAGCGAAGATTATATTCGCACCGCGCGGGCGAAAGGGGTCAGCGAGAAGTGGGTCATTCTCAAGCACGGGTTCCGCAATGCGATGATCCCGGTCGTGACGATGATGGGGCTGCAGTTTGGCTTCCTGCTGGGCGGCTCTATCGTGGTGGAAAAGGTCTTCAACTGGCCCGGGCTGGGACGTCTGCTGGTCGATTCCGTCGAGATGCGCGACTATCCGGTGATTCAGGCGGAAGTCCTGCTTTTCTCGCTGGAGTTTATTCTTATCAACCTCGTGGTGGACGTGCTCTACGCCGCCATTAACCCGTCCATCAGGTATAAGTAAGATGCGATTGTTGAACTGGCGGCGTCAGGCCGTATTAAACGCCATGCCGGGGCTAAAACCGGACCACATCCGCACCCCGTGGTCTGAATTCTGGCGGCGTTTCCGCCGCCAGCCGGTCGCGATGACCGCGGGGCTGTTCGTGCTGCTGCTGATTGTGGTGGCGATCGTGGCGCCGTGGGTGGCGCCGTTTGATGCGGAAAACTATTTTGACTACGACCGCCTGAACGACGGGCCCTCAATGCTCCACTGGTTCGGCGTGGACTCTCTCGGGCGGGATATCTTTAGCCGGGTGCTGGTGGGGGCGCAGATTTCGCTCGCCGCCGGGGTGTTTGCGGTGCTGATCGGCGCGACCATTGGGATCGTGCTGGGGCTGGTCGCCGGCTATTACGAAGGCTGGTGGGACCGCATCATCATGCGCATCTGCGACGTGCTGTTTGCCTTCCCCGGCATTCTGCTGGCGATTGCCGTGGTGGCGATCATGGGCAGCGGCATGGCCAACGTCATCATTGCGGTCGCGGTGTTTTCGATTCCGGCCTTTGCCCGCCTGGTGCGCGGCAACACGCTGGTGCTGAAACAGCAGACCTTTATCGAGTCGGCCCGCAGTATGGGGGCCAGCGACGCCACCATTCTCTTCAGCCATATTCTGCCGGGGACGGTGTCGTCCATCGTGGTCTACTTCACCATGCGTATCGGCGTGTCGATTATCTCGGCGGCCAGCCTGTCGTTTCTGGGGCTGGGGGCACAGCCTCCGACGCCGGAGTGGGGCGCGATGCTGAACGAGGCGAGGGCCGATATGGTGATTGCGCCGCACGTGGCGATCTTCCCGAGTCTGGCGATTTTCCTGACCGTGCTGGCGTTTAACCTGCTGGGGGATGGGCTGCGCGACGCGCTCGATCCGAGGATAAAGGGGTAGTGCAGTGAAATGTGCCGGGTGGCGGCTACGCCTTACCCGGCCTACAAAAGCGGAGTGGGGAGATTAAACCCGGCTACCCCACAGGTCATACTCATCCGCGTTTTCAACCTTCACGCGAATAATATCACCCGGCTTAACGTTGGTTTCGCCATTCAGGTACACCGCACCGTCGATTTCAGGGGCGTCCGCCATGCTGCGGCCAATCGCGCCTTCTTCGTCCACCTCGTCGATGATAACCATGATCTCGCGGCCCACTTTTTCCTGCAGACGCTCGGCAGAAATCTGCTGCTGAAGCTGCATGAAGCGGTTCCAGCGCTCCTCTTTCACCTCTTCCGGCACCTGGTCCGCCAGCTCGTTGGCGGTTGCGCCTTCTACCGGGCTGTACTTGAAGCAGCCGACGCGGTCCAGACGCGCTTCTTTCAGGAAGTCGAGCAGCATCTGGAAATCTTCTTCGGTTTCACCCGGGAAGCCAACGATAAAGGTGGAGCGCAGGGTCAGATCCGGGCAGATCTCACGCCACTGCTTGATGCGCGCCAGCTGACGGTCAACGGAGCCAGGACGTTTCATCAGCTTCAGGATACGCGGGCTGGCATGCTGCAGCGGGATGTCCAGGTACGGCAGAATTTTGCCTTCCGCCATCAGTGGGATCACGTCGTCAACGTGCGGGTACGGGTAAACGTAGTGCAGACGCGTCCAGATACCGAGTTTGGACAGCTGCTCGCACAGGCCGACCATGCTGGTTTTCACCGGCTCGCCGTTGTGGAAGCCGGAGCGGTGCTTCACGTCCACGCCATAGGCAGAGGTATCCTGGGAGATGACCAGCAGCTCCTTCACGCCAGCATCGGCCAGACGTTTGGCTTCCGCCAGCACTTCGCCGATTGGACGGCTCACCAGATCGCCACGCATGGACGGGATGATGCAGAAGGTGCAGCGGTGGTTGCAGCCTTCGGAAATTTTCAGGTACGCGTAGTGGCGCGGCGTCAGCTTCACGCCCTGTTCCGGCACCAGGCTCAGGAACGGGTTGTGCTTGGGTTTTGGCACGTAGTGATGAACATGTTGCAGCACCTGCTCGTAGCTGTGCGGGCCGGTAATCTCCAGCACCTTCGGGTGCACTTCGCGGATCTGGTCTTCTTTCGCGCCCAGACAGCCGGTCACGATCACTTTGCCGTTTTCGGTCAGCGCTTCACCGATGGCTTCCAGTGACTCCTGGACCGCGCTGTCGATAAACCCGCAGGTGTTAACGATCACCATATCGGCGTTGTCGTAGCTTGGCACCACGTCATAGCCCTCGGTGCGCAGTTCGGTCAGGATGCGTTCTGAATCCACCAGGTTTTTCGGGCAGCCCAGGGAGACGAAGCCGATTTTCGGCTGGTGCGTAACATTGCTCATAGGTTAAAAATTCATCAATTATGGAGTTATCAGGGCGGGATTTTACAGCGTATCGCGGGGGATTTATACACTCTTTGCAAGGCGGATGCGCCGGGCAGAGGTTGTAACATTGTAAATAATGTTAATCAGTTAATAAAAATTGATCCCAGGCATTAAACTGTACAAAAAATGTACTTATCCTGACTATGCACAATGGCTGACAGAGGAGGAAAGAGCATGACCGTTGACAGACTAAAACGCGATCTGCTGAACAAGCTGATCAACGCCCGAATCGACCTGGCCGCGTACCTGCAGTTGAGGAAGGCAAAAGGGTATATGTCAGTCAGCGAAAGCGAACATCTGCGTGATAACCTGTTTGAACTTTGCAATTTCATGCGTGAAAAAGCACCGGCCCTGCAGGCGAACTACGGCGAAAGTGAAGAAGTCGCGCTGCGCCGCGCCGCCGAGGTGCTCTCCATTGCAGGGGTGTGTCTGATGAACGGACGCCACGACTGCCCGAATTTTATCGCCGTAAACGCGGAGAAGCTTGAAAACTGCCTGACAACGCTCTCTCTATGCATCATGTGCCTGAACGAGCACAAACAGCTTGAACAGCACTGATCCCGGGGGAGGCAACTCCCCCTTCTGCTTAAGCTTTTGTAAAAGTGGTAACGCGCCCGGACGCAGTGGCTAATCTTTAAGCCATATGCCGATAAAGGAGCGCGTTATGCCTCGATCCTCGCTGATTTCCCTGCCTGCGTTATTTATTCCGTTTTCACTTCTAGCTGCGCCAGAGGCGGTGAAGGTCGAGGTGCTGCAAAACAGACTCGATCACCCCTGGTCCCTGGCGTTCCTGCCGGATAATAACGGGTTGCTGGTGACCCTGAAGGGCGGCCAGCTCAAACGCTGGCAGGCCGGAAAAGGGCTCTCCGATCCGATTGTCGGCGTACCGAAGGTCTGGGCAAACGGCCAGGGAGGATTGCTGGATGTGGTGCTGGCGCCGGATTTTGAAACGTCGCGCCGCGTCTGGCTGAGCTACGCCGAGGCCGGGCATGACGGCAAAGCCGGAACGGCGGTGGGCTTTGGTCGCCTGAGCGACGACTATTCCCGCATCGAGGGACTCCAGGTGGCGTTCCGCCAGATGCCGAAACTCTCAACCGGTAACCATTTCGGCGGACGGCTGGTGTTCGACGGCAAAGGCTCCCTCTTTATCGGACTCGGCGAGAATAACCAGCGTCCCACGGCGCAGGATCTGAATAAATTGCAGGGCAAAGTGGTGCGCCTCACCGAAGACGGAAAAGTCCCGCCGGATAACCCCTTTGTGAATACCCCCGGTGCGCGACCTGAAATCTGGTCTTACGGCATCCGCAACCCGCAGGGGATGGCGATGAACCCCTGGAGCGACACGCTGTGGCTGAACGAGCACGGCCCGCGCGGCGGGGATGAGATCAATATCCCGGAGAAGGGTAAGAACTACGGCTGGCCGCTGGCAACGCACGGCATTAACTACAGCGGTCTGAAAATCCCGGAAGCCAAAGGCGAGCACGTTGAGGGCACCGAGAAGCCGCTGTTCGTCTGGAAAGTCTCACCCGCGGTAAGCGGCATGGCGTTCTACAACAGCGACGTCTTCCCGCAGTGGAAAAACAAGCTGTTTATCGGCGCGCTGAAGGAGAAGGACGTGATCGTGCTGAGCGTGGAGGGTAACAAGGTGACAGAGGACGGGCGCATTCTGGGCGACCGGGATCAGCGTATTCGCGATGTGAGGGTGGGCCCGGATGGGTATCTGTATGTCCTGACCGACGAGACGGACGGGCAGCTGTTGAAAGTCAGCCCGTCCGGCGCGTAATCAGGTAACCGGGATCATCACGACGTTACGGTACGCCGGGCGATCGCTCAGCTGTTTAAGCCAGCGCTCCAGGTGCGGGCGCGGCGTCCACTTCAGGCCCATGTTGGTCAGGTTCCAGACGAATGGCGCCACGGCGATATCGCCGATGCCGAACGCCTCGCCGGAGAACCAGGCGTGCTTCGCCAGCTCGTCATCCATCATCGCAAACAGATTTTCGCAGGCATCCTGCGCAGCGTGAATCGCGGGATAATCGCGTTCCGCTTCCGGCGTGCGGATAAGCCCCATCAGGATCACGCGGTGGGTCGGGGACAGCGTCTGGTTCGCCCAGTCCATCCATTTTTCGCCCTGGGCGCGGCGGGCCGGGTTTTCTACCCACAGGCGGCCCTGACCGTACTGGGCGGCGAGGTAACGCACAATCGTGTTGGACTCCCAAAGCGTCGCGTCCGTTTCATCATCGCGCAGCAGCGGCACCAGGCCATTCGGGTTCATGGCCAGATAGTCGGCCTCCTTGTTCACGCCGAACGCCATGCCTGCCATGATTTGATTGAACGGTAAATCCAGCTCTTCCAGCGTCCAGAGCACTTTCTTAACGTTGGTCGAATTATTCCTGCCCCACAGCGTAATCATATTTACTCCCGATGAGATGTGAATCCGAATCAGCTTTTCGCCATGGTGAGATAAACCTAACAATTACGCAACAGAAGACAAAAAAATCGCCTTAATCAAAGCGTATCTGAATGTTATTGCATAAACTTTAATAACTTTACCCTCGTTGGGTTTCTTTAACGGTTTTAGTGCGCTATTACTCATCGCTTCTTGCGACACGGTGATGTGACGTAATTTTTGAATGGACACTCGGGTGGCATTTATGACGCGTAAAATGACTTCTCTGCGCAGCCTGGCGGCAGGCTCTGCGCTCCTTTTCCTGTTTGCACCAACGCTCTACGCAGCTGAACAGGCTGCGCCCGAAGCGCCGCCTGTGGATGCGCGCGCCTGGATCCTGATGGACTACGCCAGCGGTAAAGTGCTGGCGGAAGGGAATGCGGATGAGAAACTCGATCCGGCAAGCCTGACCAAAATCATGACCAGCTATGTGGTAGGCCAGGCGCTGAAAGCGGGCAAGATCAAGCTGGACGATATGGTGACCATCGGGAAAGACGCCTGGGCGACCGGCAACCCGGCCCTGCGCGGATCTTCCGTGATGTTCCTGAAGCCAGGGGATCAGGTCTCCGTTTCCGATCTGAATAAAGGGGTGATTATTCAGTCGGGAAATGATGCGTGCATCGCGCTGGCCGACTACGTTGCCGGCAGCCAGGATTCTTTCATTGGCTTGATGAATGGTTACGCGCAGAAGCTGGGCTTAACCAACACCACGTTCAAAACGGTTCACGGCCTGGATGCGCCGGGCCAGTTCAGCACCGCGCGCGACATGGCGCTGCTGGGGAAAGCGCTGATCCACGACGTACCGGATGAATACGCCATCCACAAAGAGAAAGAGTTTACCTTCAACAAAATTCGCCAGCAGAACCGCAACCGCCTGCTGTGGAGCAGCAACGTCAACGTGGACGGGATGAAAACCGGCACCACGGCGGGTGCAGGCTATAACCTGGTGGCCTCCGCGACCCAGGGCGACATGCGCCTGATTTCGGTAGTGCTGGGCACCAAAACCGACCGCATTCGTTTTAACGAATCAGAAAAACTGCTGACCTGGGGCTTCCGCTTTTATGAAACCGTGACGCCGATTAAACCGGATGCCACGTTCGTCAGCCAGCGCGTCTGGTTTGGTGACAAGAGCGAGGTAAACCTGGGCGCCGGTGAGGCGGGCTCGGTAACCATTCCGCGCGGCCAGCTGAAGAACCTGAAGGCCAGCTACACTCTGACCGACCCGCAGCTCACCGCCCCGCTGAAAAAAGGCCAGGTGGTTGGGACGATTGATTTCCAGCTTAACGGTAAGTCGATTGAACAGCGTCCGCTGATTGTGATGGAAGCAGTGGAAGAGGGCGGCTTCTTCAGCCGGATGTGGGATTTCGTGATGATGGAATTCCACGGGTGGTTTGGCAGCTGGTTTAGCTAAGTTTTTTGCCGGGTGGCGCTGCGCTTACCCGGCCTACGTTCGAGCCGTTGTAGGCCGGGTAAGGCGAAGCCGCCACCCGGCATAACCTCAATACATCAACTTCACCTGCTGCGCTTTCGCGTGGGCCACAATCTCGTCGTCCGGGCGGCAATCGCTGACGATGGCATCGAACTGCGCCAGCTCGCCCATTCTTGCCGGACGCACCTTACCAAACTTACTGTGATCGACCACCAGCACATGGTACTGCGCGGCGCTCAACGCCCAGTGCTTGACCGGTAATTCTTCCAGATTAAAGCAGGTTGCCCCCTGACGCACATTGACGCCCGCGGCAGAATAAAACGCGATATCCGGACAGAGATTGCTGAGCGTGTCCTGCAGGTTGAGCGGCTTAAAGATCGCGTTGCTGGCGTGAAACTCACCGCCGCAGAGGATCACCCGGCACTCGGGTTTCTCCTGAAGCGCCAGAAAGGTGTTCAGGGAATAACAGACGGCGGTAAACGGAATGCTGCTGTCGATGGCTTCGATAATCCACGGCGTGGTGGTACCGCAGTCAAAAAACAGCGTCTGGTGCGGCTGTACCAGGGAAGCCGCAAGCCGCGCGGCTTTGCGTTTCTCTTCCACCAGGCGCGTCTTCTGGTCGCTGATCAGATAATGGCTGGCGCTACGCGGCTCAAGCACAATGTATCCGCCCAGCAGCACGACGGGCGCGCTCTCGCTGTTCAGATCCCGACGAATGGTCATCTCCGAGACGCCGAGGAGGTTGGCGGCTTCCTTAAGATGCAGCTTATCGCTGCGCTTCAGCGCCTGTAGCAGCTGAGCAATGCGGTCATCGCGACGTGTTTCCATAGTTCCTCGGCATAAAAAAATGAACCCCCGCAGGGCGGGGGTTCAAGTGTAACCTGTCAGGTCGGGGTTAGTCACGTATCCAGCCTTTGCGGATCGGGATGGCGAAAATGGCGCGATAGAGTGAAGAAAGCGCACGGTAGAGCGCTTCCCCGATGAGGCTCCACAGGATAGCCGCGCTCACGCAGCCAATCAGCCCCACAAGGAAGCCACCCACCATATCCAGCGGCCAGTGGACGCCCAGATACACGCGAGACCAGGCGATGGCCACCGCGACCACCATCAGCACCGCACCCGACCACAGGCGATGCCAGAACAGGAAGGCCAGTGCGAAGGTGAAGATCACCGTACCGTGATCGCTCGGGAAAGAGTCATCCGGCGCATGGTGCAGGAAGGTATAGCCGACGTGATCGACAAACGGACGATCGTGCGGGAACGCATGGCCCAGAATGTAACTCGCCAGGACGCTTACGCCGAGAGCCATCGCCACTTTGATTACAAGCTTGCGCTGCGCTTTCACCTGGCTACGAGGTCCCCACAGCCAGAGGATGGCTGCCAGCGCGGGCACGATACTGATCAGATCTTTTGCCAAAAAGGTGGCGAAGTCGATCATCCACTCGGGCGAGGCCGGGGTGGCGTTGATCAGATAAAACAGCTGATAATTCAGATTCTCTAGCATAGCGTTATCACTCTTTAGCAAACCGGGTGGAAACCAGCCCGTAGACTGCCACCTGGGAAAACCAGACCCACCACCCGGCCCACAGGTTGTGAGAGAAAAAATGCGCCCCGCGCATGACCTGACCGAAGCCCATCGCCAGACCAAGCAAAATGCCGAGAACGACAAAGCTCCAGGCCAGACGCGGCCGCTCGCGCCAGAAGGCAAAAAACAGTCCCATCACCATAAAGCCGCTGGAAGAATGGCCGCCGGGGAAGCAGCGCCCCGGGCCGCTGTCCGCCGGGACGGCGCTGAACAGGGGATAGGACATCGCCTTACCGCCATATTCCACCAGGTCCCACGGGCAGCTGTGATGGCTCATGCTTTTCAGCACGCCCACGACCAGCGCGCCAAGCCCCATCAGCAGCGCCGCCGTAACCAGCCTCGCGTTACGCTTGTACGCGCCGTAAAACAGCGCCACGGCGCCTAAAGCGATGGCAATGTACTTCGCCAGACGATGGTTGAGCAGATCCAGCAGGTGGTCTTTCTGCAGCGGGAAGCTCTGCGTCGCCGCGTCATACCAGAAGCCGGTGATCCATCTGTCGAGCGCTTCATTGCGCGATAGCCACGTAAACACCACGGCAAGGACTATCAGTATGAAAAGCTGATAACCATAAAAGCGGGACGGTAAGCGGTAAAGGCGTTTTGTCTTATTTTTCTGTAACTTAGACAATTCTGAACGGCTGGAGGTGAGTGACATAATTTGGGGTCGTTGACGAGTAATGGGGCTATCATAAATCTGTCAAATTAAGGAAACCTTAAACGAAGACGATATGTGCTTTATTTCTGTTTATCCTCGATAAATCACTATCTCGGGCTGCGGCATTTCATTACACTCGTCGCGATTTTGTCATTATAAAGAGATTGCATGTTAAACCGTTCTTCTTCAGGTTCACGTCTGGGTCGTCAGGCGTTGCTTTTCCCCCTGTGTCTGGTGCTCTACGAATTTTCTACCTATATCGGCAACGATATGATCCAGCCCGGTATGCTGGCCGTGGTGGCGCAGTACAACGCCGGAATTGAGTGGGTACCGACCTCCATGACCGCCTATCTGGCCGGCGGCATGTTTTTGCAGTGGCTGTTAGGCCCGCTGTCGGATCGTATTGGCCGTCGCCCGGTGATGCTGACGGGCGTGGTGTGGTTCATCGTCACCTGCCTTGCCACGCTGCTGGCGCAAAATATTGAACAATTTACTCTGCTGCGTTTCCTGCAGGGGGTGAGCCTGTGCTTTATCGGCGCCGTGGGGTATGCGGCCATTCAGGAGTCGTTTGAAGAGGCGGTGTGTATCAAAATCACCGCGCTGATGGCGAACGTGGCGCTGATCGCTCCCTTACTCGGGCCGCTGGTGGGCGCCGCATGGGTGCATATGGCCCCCTGGGAAGGGATGTTTGTGCTGTTTGCCGTTCTCGCCGCCATCGCGTTCTTTGGCCTGCACCGTGCGATGCCGGAAACCGCCACCCGCATCGGCGAGAAGCTTTCGCTGAAAGAGCTGGGTCGGGATTACAAAGAGGTGCTGAAAAACGGCCGCTTTGTAGCGGGCGCGCTGGCGACCGGGTTCGTTAGCCTGCCGCTGCTGGCGTGGATTGCCCAGTCTCCGGTCATTATCATCAGCGGCGAAAAGCTCAGCAGCTACGAGTACGGCCTGCTGCAGGTGCCGATCTTTGGCGCGCTGATTATCGGTAACCTGGTGCTGGCGCGTCTGACGTCACGCCGCACCGTGCGTTCGCTGATTATCATGGGCGGCTGGCCGATTGCGGCAGGGCTGATTCTGGCGGCGGTGGCAACCGTCGCGTCATCTCACGCTTATTTGTGGATGACGGCGGGGCTGAGTATCTACGCCTTCGGGATTGGCGTGGCGAACGCCGGGCTGGTGCGCCTGACGCTGTTTGCCAGCGAGATGAGTAAGGGCACGGTCTCCGCGGCGATGGGGATGCTACAGATGCTGATTTTTACCGTCGGTATCGAGGTGAGCAAGCATGCCTACGCGATGGGCGGTAACGGGCTGTTCAGCCTGTTTAACCTCGCCAATGGCGTGCTGTGGGTTGGCCTGATGGTGGTATTCCTGAAAGACAAGCGCGTCGGAAACGCTCTGCAACCTTAATTCTTATGCCCTCTCCCTGTGGGAGAGGGCTAGGGTGAGGGCACCAGACCGCACGCGGTCAATTAAACGGTGCCTCCCCGTTCAACACCTTCTCAATCACATCCAGCACGCCTTCCTCGTTATTGTGCGGCGCTTCAAAGCGCGCTGCCGCTTTGATATGCGGTCTGGCATTCGCCATCGCAAAGCTGAACCCGGACTGGCGCAGCATCTCCACGTCGTTGCCGCTGTCGCCGAAGGCCACCACGTCGCTGTTCTCTATGCCCCAGCGCTGTTGCAGGATCCGCAGGCCGTTGGCCTTATGCACGCCGGGGATAATGAGGTCGATACTGCCGTGACCGGTGGTGACGGGCACCATGATGTCGCTGAGCTTTTCATGCAGCAGCGCCTGGATACGCGGAATTTCATCATCGGACACGTTGAGTCCGAACTTGAAGAAAATATCGTTCAGGTTGTCGAAATCGCTGACCATTTCCAGACGGTGATAGTACTTCGCCGCGATGGCCTTAAAGCCCTCGTCATAGCACTTGAGAGTGTAGGCGCTGCTCTTCCCGCAGGCGATAATCTCAATGCCCGGCACGTCGTTTAAGACGCTCGCGACGGTCTCGAAATGGGCTTTCGACAGTTCACCGTTAAAGACGTCTTCACCCTCACTCACGACCCAGCCGCCGTTTTCGGCGACGAATGAAATTTCATGCGCAATCTCCGGGAAAAAGGAGATGAGCTGGTAGTACTGGTTGCCGCTGGCGACCACGAAACGAATGCCTTGCGCCTTCATGCGCGCGTACTGCGCCAGAAAGCGCGGACGATTGTAGGTCTTGGCATCGCTCAGGAATGTGCCATCCATGTCGACGGCGATCAGTTTAACGCTCATATCCCTTCTCCAGTGTCGTTTGATTCGTTTCCGGCTTTGCCACCGCGCGCGCCACCAGCGCCGCGATGATGACCAACCCTAACACCACCAGCATGGCGCTGCGCAGCCCGTAGTGCTCCCCGAGGAAGCCGAGCAGCGGCGGCCCGACCAGGAAGGCGAGATAGCCCGTGGTTGCCACCACGCTGACGCGCGTCGGGGCATCCGGGCCGGTATCGCTGGCGGCAGAGATGGTCAGCGGGAAGCCGAGGGACGCGCCCAGCCCCCAGAGGATCACCGAGACGCCGGCAATCCAGTCCACATCCACAAAGATGATCATCGCGATACCCAGCCCGCCGAGCAGGGCGCTGGCGCGCACTACCGCCACGCGGCTGTAGCGGTCGATAAACCAGCCGCCGGTGAAGCGCCCGACGGTCATCCCCAGCGTAAACCCGGCGTAAATCAGCGAGCCGGAGGTCGGGCTAAAGCCGTGACCGTCCACCATCAGCAGCGGCAGCCAGTCGTTGGCGGACCCCTCCGCGAACGCCATCGCCAGCACCACCACGCCGATCAGCATCAGCTGGAAATCGCGGTAGAAGGGCAGCCCTTTTTCGGCTGAGTGCTGTTCGTCAGCGGAGTTTTTACCGGTGCCGTCCGGGATGGCCCGGATGCCGGTCAGAATGGGAATGATGCACACCAGCGCCGCCAGCAGAATATGCAGATTCGCGCTCACGCCAGTGGCCGTCAGCGCCATCCCCACGCCCGCACCGGCCAGCGTGCCGAGGCTATAGAAGCCGTGCATCATTGGCAGCACGGTTTTGTTCATCTCGCGTTCGACCGCTGCCCCTTCCACATTTATCGCCACTTCCGCCGAACCAAAGCTGCCGCCAAATACCGTCAGCCCGAGGGCAAACAGCACCGGTGAGGCAAACCACAGCGCCGCGCTCAGCACGATCATCCCGAACACCGCGAAGCACATGGTGGTGCGGATCACCGCTCGCGTACCGAAGCGCTTTACCAGCCACGCGGAGCAGAGAATGCCGCTCATGGAGCCTATCGACAGGCCGAACAGCACGATGCCCATTTCCGCGGTAGAGACGGACAAAATATCGCGAATGGCGGGGGTGCGCGTGGCCCAGGAGGCCATCAGCAGGCCGGGAATGAAGAAGAACATAAACAGCGCCCACAGGCGGAGCTGCAGGGCTTTGCGGGGAGAGGTCAGCGTCATCGGGATAGCACCAGAAGTACAACAATAGCGACAACACTAGCAAGTTTGTGTACATTTGTACACAAACCAGGTGAGGAATTGATGAGCAGACCACCCAACGATCCGCATCGCCGGGAGAAGATCCTGCAGGCGACGCTCGACACCATTGCTGAACACGGTATTCACGCCGTCACGCACCGTAAAATCGCCACCTGCGCGGGCGTGCCGCTGGGGTCGATGACCTACTATTTCGACGGCATGGAGCCGCTGCTGGAGGAGGCCTTCACGTGGTTTACCCGCCAGATGTCGCAGCAGTACCGGGATTTCTTCGCGGGCGTCACCGGGCCGGAAATGGCGTGCGAATCTATCACCACGCTGATCCACAGCTCGCAGGTGACCACGCCGCACAACATGGCGCTGATGTATCAGCTTTACGCCTTTATGCACCGCAGCGCGGCGCTGAAAACGGTGATGCAGGACTGGATGAAGATGAGCCAGACCACGCTGGAGCAGTGGTTCGACCCGGTCACCACCCGCGCGCTGGACGCGTTTATCGAAGGGATGACGCTGCACTATGTCACCGACCGGGCGCCGTTAAGCCGGGAGGAGATTCGGGCGATGGTGGGGAGGATTGCGGGCATTACACCGTTAAATAAAGAAAATTAGTTCATATTTTTCAATGTATTACGATTTTTCTCCATATTGACAATTCGGACCTAACACGTGACTATCCACCGCGGTGGTTATTTACTGTTCAGTGGTTGAGGTTGGCGTTGGGTGAAAAAGTAAGTACCTGGTTCGTGCAGGTCAGTCTGGCAAAAAAGAGAGCGTTGTTAGTACTGTTGATTTTGGTTCAGGCGAGTCTGCTGATTGGGCATCTGCTCTACCAGCGCGGCTATGTGGAGGATAACGCTGCACGTATCCTTCGCAATACGGCCATACTCCAGTCCCAGCAGTTTGAAACCAGCCTTAACGCGATGCGCTACCAGATGCGCTTTATCGGGAATGCCTTTCTGCTCAACCATACGGTCACGCCTGAAAACGCGCAGCCATTCCTGCAAGGGGAGCTCAAGCGCGCCTGGCTGGATGGCGTTGTCGTCTTTGATGAAGACGGTGATTTTCTCAGCAGCCGCGCGCTATTTCCTTTTGAGCGCGCTCTGGACGCCTCTACGCTTGCGCAGGCCAGCTTTCGGCAGCACCCTCTGTTTACTGATTTTCGCCGGGATGAAGTTACCGAAAGTTTGTTTTACTGGCAGAGCAACGGCACGGATAAAAACATGTTGGGCTTCGTGATGTTCCGTGCAGTGCGCGACGCACATGGTCGCTTTCTTGGTGGTGCGTTGGGTTTCTTCAATGGTAACACCATGAACGATATGTTTCGCAAAATGGAAGCGCAGGGCTTCGATTTAGGTCAGGGTGGGGCGATGGCGGTCCTTGATCGTGACAATGCGGTGCAGCTTGCCCGTATGGGGGCGAATGACGGTTCGCAATTGAACACCTCCGACCCGCGCCTCGCGAAGCTGCTGGAATACGCAAGCGATACCGCACAGGTCCAACGATATACCTCTCCGATTGATGGCGTTGAACGTATGGGAGTATTTCTTAACCTCAACGAACGCAAATGGGTGCTGGCCGTCGGGCTGGCCAGAAAAGACGTGCTGCACGGCTGGTATTATCAGGCTCTGTGGACGGTGCTGGCGATTCTGGTTATCTCCATTACGCAGTGGTTTCTGATGCATTACATTCACGTCAACGCCCTGCAGCGGGCGCGTTTCCAGCAGGAGGCGCGGCTCGATCCGCTCACCGGGCTGGCAAACCGTCGCCAGTTTGATGAGTGGTCTTTGCGGGCCTGCAATCTTGCCCGTCGGCATCAGCAACCCCTGTGCCTGATGAGCATGGATCTGGATTTCTTCAAGCGTATTAACGACACCTGGGGCCATGACGGCGGCGATGCGGTGCTGAAGCATATTGGCAACGCGCTTCCGGCACTGGTGAGAGGCAGCGACATTGTCGCCCGCTTCGGCGGGGAAGAGTTTGTCGTGGCAATGCCGCAGACCTCTCTGGAGACGGCCGCTGAGATCGCCGAGCGCGTACGGATGAGCCTTGCCAGCCAGAACGTCGACTTCAACGGGCAGACGATCCGCTTCACCGCCAGCATGGGGCTCGTATGCATGACGCCGGATGAACTGGAGATTGAACATGGCGTGCAGTCAGCCCTGGCGCGAGCCGATCGTGAGCTTTATCGTGCAAAACGTGAGGGGCGCAACCGGGTCTGCGTGGCGAGCTAGCGGGCGGTTGTTTTCTCCAGGCGTTCAGGGCCCGCCGGGCGCTGGCCCTGTCGTCCACCTGAGGATGGATTATTTTTTCAGGATATTCTTCCCGCTGGCGTCCACCACCGCTTCGCCATCCTCTTTCGTAAACGCCCCTTTTTGCGCGTCCGGCAGAATGTCGAGGACGACTTCAGACGGGCGGCACAGGCGGGTGCCCAGCGGCGTCACCACGATCGGACGGTTAATCAGGATCGGGTGTTGCAGCATAAAATCGATAAGCTGGTCGTCGGTGAACTTATCGTCGGCAAGGCCGAGCTGTTCATAGGGCTCCACGTTTTTACGCAGCAAATCGCGCACCGAAATGCCCATATCGGCAATCAGGGCGGTCAGCGTATCGCGCGACGGCGGGGTTTCCAGATAGAGAATAATCTCTGGCTCCGCGCCGCTGTTGCGGATCATCTCCAGCGTGTTGCGCGAGGTGCCGCAGGCGGGGTTGTGATAAATGGTGATGTGGCTCATATCAGTGGCTCATTACAGTGTAAAGGAGAGACGAAGCGCCAGTGCGGCGAGCGTCACAAACAGGACCGGCAGCGTCATGATGATGCCCGTCCGGAAATAGCCGCCCCAGGTAATCGTCATGTTTTTCTGCGCCAGCACGTGAAGCCAGAGCAGGGTGGCGAGACTACCAATAGGCGTGATTTTTGGCCCCAGATCGCAGCCAATCACGTTGGCGTAAATCATCGCGTCCTTTATCAACCCTGTTGCCGTGCTGCCGTCAATGGAGAGCGCGCCAATCAGCACCGTGGGCATATTGTTCATTATGGATGACAGGAACGCGGTGATGAACCCGGTTCCCAGCGTGGTGGCCCACAGCCCGTGTCCGGCCAGGCTATTCAGTACGCCTGTGAGAGAGTCCGTCAGCCCGGCATTACGCAGGCCATACACCACCAGATACATCCCCAGCGAGAAGATGACGATCTGCCACGGCGCGCCGCGCAGCACTTTTCCGGTATTTATCGCATGTCCGCGTTTTGCGACAGCGAATAAAATCAGCGCGCCGACGGTCGCAATGGCGCTGACCGGAATGCCGAGAGGTTCAAGTACGAAGAAACCGACGAGCAGAAGGAGGAGGACGATCCAGCCCGTTCTGAACGTCGGAAGGTCGTGAATGGCCCGCGCAGGCTCCTGGAGTTTCGCCAGGTCATATTCTGGAGGAATTTCCTTGCGAAAGAACAGGTGCAGCATGACCAGCGTTGCGGCAATCGCGGCGATATCCACCGGGATCATCACCGAAGCGTACTCGCTGAACCCCAGCGCGAAGAAGTCTGCCGAGACGATGTTGACCAGGTTGGAGACAATCAGCGGCAGGCTGGCGGTATCGGCGATAAAACCTGCCGCCATCACAAACGCCAGCGTGGCCTGTTTGCTGAACCCCAGCGCCAGCAGCATGGCGATGACGATAGGCGTGAGGATCAGCGCCGCGCCGTCATTAGCAAACAGCGCTGCGACGGCTGCGCCCAGCAGGATAATCCAGGTAAACAGCAATCGCCCTCGACCTTTCCCCCAGCGAGCGACGTGCAGCGCTGCCCACTCGAAAAAGCCGGACTCATCCAGCAGCAGACTAATAATGATAACGGCGATAAACGTTGCCGTGGCGTTCCAGACGATATTCCAGACTACCGGAATATCGTTAATGTGAATCACGCCGCTGGCCAGCGCCAGCACGGCGCCAATAGTCGCGCTCCAGCCGATACTCAGTCCTTTGGGCTGCCAGATGACCAGCACCAGCGTAAACAGAAAAATTGCCCCTGCCAGAAACATCGCTTACTCCGTTATATCTGTTTTTGTGAATGTGTTTTGATTAGCACGAACCCGGAAGCCGGTTTTTCAGCTTCATACGCGTCTCTTCCCGCAGGCAGTTCCAACTGGTGTCGATAACGGCTGCCGCCCATGCAGGCATGTTGGGAGAGAGACGGTAATGGACCCACTTACCCTCGCGACGGTCGATCACCAGCCCGGACTCGCGCAGCAGCGCCATGTGGCGGGAGACTTTAGGCTGAGATTCGGCGGTGGCGGCGCAGAGATCGCAGACGCACAGCTCGCCCGCTTCGCGGAGCAGCATGACGATGGCGAGCCGCGTTTCGTCGGAGAGGGTTTTGAAGAGGTGGAGTGGGTGGAGCATGGGTGTTCCTGCAGGTGTGATTTTTATATACGTTTAATCATATATATTTTGGTGGCGGGCGAGAAGAAAATATTAGAAGGTGGGGAATTTCAGGCAACAAAAAACCCATCAACCTTGAACCAAAACGGCGGGGTTGATGGGCTCCACAAATTGGGGACATCAAAGAAAAGCAGTGGCACTAGTTATGACTGCCCCCTGATAAAAAAGTTCTGCGCGTAACGAAAATATTTTCCGCCACGCGCATTCTTAGGAGTTATCCGAGCCCCGGCCAGATGATGATGATCAGCGTACCCGCCAGCGTGAGCAGTACGTTAGCGATAGCATAGGTGCCTGCATAGCCCAGCGCCGGAATGTTGCTGCGCGCGGTGTCGCTGATGATTTCCATAGCAGGCGCACAGGTACGCGCCCCCATCATCGCCCCGAAGAGCAGGGCGCGGTTCATGCGCAGCACGTAGGCGCCGAACAGGAAGCAGATCACCACCGGCACCAGGCTGACGATAAGTCCGGAAACCAACATCTGCCAGCCAACGGCACCCAGGCTGTGGCCAATGCCGCTGCCCGCGCTTAAGCCCACGCCCGCCATAAAGACCATCAGACCGAACTCTTTCACCATGTTCAGCGCGCCCTGCGGAATGTAACCGAAGGTCGGGTGGTTCGCTCGCAGGAAGCCCAGCATGATCCCGGCGAACAGCAGCCCGGCGGCGTTACCGATGCCGAAGCTAAAGTTGCTGAACTGGAAGGTGATCATCCCGATCATCAGGCCAACGATAAAGAAGGCGCAGAAGGCCAGCAGGTCGGTGACCTGGCTGTGAATGGAGATAAAGCCGATGCGGTCGGCCACGGTTTTCACGCGGCGGGCGTCGCCGCTGACCTGCAGCACGTCGCCTTTGTTGAGCACCACGTTGTCGTCGATCGGCATCTCAATCTGGCTGCGGATCACGCGGTTGAGGAAGCAGCCGTGGTCGGTCAGCTTCAGCTGCGCCAGGCGGCGGCCCACGGCGTTATGGTTTTTCACCACGATCTCTTCGGTGACGATGCGCATGTCGAGCAGGTCGCGGTCGAACACCTCTTTGCCGTTACGGAAGCTCGGGTCGAGACGGGCGTGGGCGTCCGGGTAACCGACCAGCGCGATGTCGTCGCCCATCTGCAGCACCGCGTCGCCGTCCGGGTTCGCCAGAATGCCGTTGCGGCGGATACGTTCGATGTAGCAGCCCGTCTGGCGGTAAATCCCCAGTTCGCGCAGGTTTTTGCCGTCAGCCCACGCCACCAGCTCCGGCCCGACGCGGTAGGCGCGGATCACCGGGAGATAAACTTTACGTTTGGAGTCGGTATCCAGACCGCGCTCGCGGGCGATTTGCTGGGCGCTGGTCTGCAAATCCTGATGCTGTAGTTTTGGCAGGTAGCGTGCGCCAACGATCAGGCTTACCAGACCAATCAGATAGGTCAGGGCATAGCCCAGGCTCAGGTGGTCGAGGGCGGTGGAGAGCTGTTCCCCGGCCATACCGGAGTGGCGCAGGGTATCACCGGCACCCACCAGCACCGGAGTGGAGGTCATCGAGCCTGCCAGCATACCGGCCGTTAGCCCGATATCCCAGCCAAACAGTTTACCCAGCCCTAACGCGATCAGCAGCGCGCTGCCGACCATCACCAGCGCCAGCATCAGATAATTTTTGCCGTCGCGGAAGAAAATAGAAAAAAAGTTCGGCCCCGCTTCCACGCCAACACAAAAAATAAACAGCATAAAACCTAAGTTGAGCGCGTCCGTGTTAATGCTGAAGTGCTGCTGCCCTAATAATAAGGAGACGACTAAAACGCCAATGGAATTACCGAGTTGAACCGAACCCAGGCGCAATTTACCCAGGCAAAGGCCCAGCGCCAGTACCACAAATAATAACAGGATGTAATTCCCATTTAACAAGTCTGCGACGTTTATATTCACGGAGGCTAACTTCTTGTTTACCAGTAAGTTGTTGAATGAAAAGACTTTTTGGGCTACTGTTTTTTGGGTCAGGGAAAAGCGTTAACGCTCCCTGTTTCCTGCTTTATTCCCTAAAACATTAGCTGGCGTGTAGTTTAATCGCATTAGCTACTGACAGCTACTGATTATCGCATCACCCTGTGCGTACTTTGGCAAGGATTGCCGCACTGCTTTATCTGACTGGGCGTCTACCCGACGAAAGTGTATTTGATAGAGATAAGTCAGGAGGATAGGTTGAATATGAAACGAAACTGGGCGGGGGTGATCAGCTGCTTTTTGCTGTTCACGGTCGTATGCATGTCGCTTGCTTTTAACGTGAAAGGGGCATTCAGGGCGTCGGGTCATCCGGAGCTCGGGTTGCTCTTTTTTACCCTGCCGGGGGCAGCTGCCAGTTTTCTCTCCCGTAAAGGGGAGGTGGTGAAGCCACTGCTGGGCGCCATGCTGGCCGCGCCGCTCTGTTTGCTGATGATGCGCTTGCTGTATATCTCTACGCGAAGTTTCTGGCAGGAGCTGGCGTGGTTGATGAGCGCTGTTTTCTGGTGCGCCCTTGGCGCGCTCTGCTACTTATTTGTGCGCAGTCTGCTTCATAACCGACGGCACCACAAATAAAAACGCCCTCTCGGTGAGGGCGTCCTTTCATTTTATTACTGGGCAGCAAACAGGCCCAGGTGCTCTTTGGCGTAAGCTTCAAAGTCGGTGCAGCCGCCAATGTGTTTCTGATCGAGGAAGATCTGCGGTACGGTTTCAACCGGCTTACCGACAGTTTTTTCCAGATCGGCTTTGGTGATGCCTTCCGCGTGGATGTCCACATAGCGGAAGTTGAAGTCATCGCGCTCTTCGGTCAGTTTCTCAGCCAGCTCTTTCGCGCGCACACAGTAAGGGCACCCTGGACGACCAAAAATAACTGCAAACATTTCTCTCTCCTCAAAAAAACAAGCCTGACGGCGAATGACACGTATAGTGCCCCATAACCTGTCGTCATTAAAGAAGGTTTCGCCTGTCGTTATAATATCTATGAGCTATGTTTCGCCAATTACACCACGCATATCATTGCCTATACTGGCTGCCATACGGTTTAAGCAAGACAAAGAGAGACAAGATGACGCCAACCATAGACCTGCTCCTTTCCCATCGTTCCATTCGCCACTTCACCGATGAGCCGATTACCGATGCGCAGCGCGAAGCGATTATTAACAGCGCAAGGGCGACCTCCAGCTCCAGCTTCCTGCAGTGCAGCTCCATTATCCGCATTACCGACCCGGCGATGCGTGAACAGCTGGTGACGCTGACCGGCGGGCAGAAGCATGTGGCTCAGGCAGCCGAGTTCTGGGTATTCTGCGCCGACTTTAACCGCCACCTGCAGATCTGCCCTGAGGCCGAGCTGGGCCTGGCCGAACAGCTGCTGCTGGGCGTGGTGGATACCGCGCTGATGGCGCAAAACGCCTTTACGGCGGCGGAGTCGCTGGGGTTAGGCGGTGTCTATATCGGCGGGCTGCGTAATAACATTCAAAGCGTGACCGACCTGCTGAAGCTGCCAAAACACGTGCTGCCGCTGTTTGGCCTGTGCCTCGGCTGGCCGGCGGACAACCCGGATCTGAAGCCGCGCATTCCTGCTGCGATGCTGGTGCATGAAAACCATTACCAGCCGGTCGATCAGGACGTCCTGAATCACTACGACGAAGAGCTGGCGAACTACTACATGACGCGCGGCAGCAATAACCGTCGCGACACCTGGACGGACCATATTCGCCGCACCATCATTAAAGAAAATCGCCCGTTTATTCTTGATTACCTGCACAAACAGGGCTGGGCGACGCGATAGTCCATTTATCCTGCGCCTGCCTGCGTATATGATACGCAGGCTTTTTCCATGTCTTCAGAGAGGTGCAGGGTGAAAATTGCCATATTGTCCCGGGATGGAACGCTCTATTCATGTAAGCGCCTGCGAGAAGCGGCGGCGAAACGCGGGCATCAGGTTGAAATCCTCGACCCGATGTCCTGCTATATGAACATCGATCCGGCCGCCTCGTCGATTCACTACAAAGGCCGCAAGCTGCCGCACTTTGATGCGGTGATCCCCCGCATCGGCTCCCAGATTACCTATTACGGCACCGCCGCGCTGCGCCAGTTCGAGATGCTGGGCAGCTACCCGCTCAACGAATCCGTCGCCATTTCCCGCGCCCGCGACAAGCTGCGCTCGCTGCAGCTTCTTGCCCGTCAGGGGATCGATCTTCCCGTCACCGGGATTGCCCATTCCCCGGACGACACCAGCGATCTGATCGACATGGTGGGCGGCGCGCCTTTGGTGATCAAGCTGGTGGAAGGCACGCAGGGCATTGGCGTGGTGCTGGCGGAGACCCGTCAGGCGGCGGAGAGCGTGATTGATGCCTTCCGGGGCCTCAATGCCCACATTCTGGTGCAGGAGTATATCGAAGAGGCGAAAGGGCGCGATATTCGCTGTTTTGTGGTGGGTAACGAGGTCGTAGCGGCTATCGAGCGGCAGGCCAAAGAGGGCGATTTCCGCTCTAACCTTCACCGCGGCGGCATTGCCAGAATCGCCGATATCAGCGATCGCGAACGGGAAATTGCCGTGAAAGCGGCGCAAACCCTGGGGCTGGACGTGGCGGGTGTAGACCTGCTGCGCGCGACGCGCGGGCCGCTGGTCATGGAGGTGAACGCCTCGCCGGGGCTGGAAGGTGTGGAAAAAACCACAGGGGTCGATATTGCGGGTAAAATGATCTTATGGATCGAGCGTCATGCGACGCCGGGCTACTGTCTGAAAACGGGTGGTTAAATGGATTACCGCGCGCTTTTTAAGTACCCTATGCGAAGTTTTTATTAAAGAGGCTGCATCGCGATGGATTTACAGGTCGTACCTACACTGGATACGTTACGTCAATGGCTTGATGATGCCGGAATTACGTTCTTCGAATGTGATTCCTGCCAGGCGCTGCATCTGCCTCATATGCAGAATTTCGACGGCATTTTCGATGCCAAAATCGATCTGATTAACGACGTGATCCTTTTCTCCGCGCTGGCCGAAGTGAAGCCCTCCGCGCTGCTGGCGCTGGCTTCCGACCTGTCGGCAATCAATGCCAGTTCTTTGACGGTGAAGGCATTTCTCGACATACAGGATGATAATCTGCCAAAACTGGTCGTTTGCCAGTCTTTATTCTCCGGGGCAGGGCTGTCGTTCAAGCAGTTCGCCTGGTTTATGCGCTTGAGCGAAGAGCAAATTTCCATGGTTATGATGGAAGCCAATGCACACCATCTGCTGTATAGCGCGGAAGATGATGCAGAGAATAATGATGCATCTCCCAATTTTCTTCACTAAGCCTGTCTGACTTTTGCGCAGTCGCTGCCATAGCGGCTGCAGAAGGCCATTTTTTCTGCTGCTTTTAACCTTTGTTTAAAGAATTATTCACCTCCCTGAAGGCCGTTTCGGCTTATCACGTAGACTTAACCTGCATAAAAAATTGATAAAAGGCGTTTTTTCGTCTGGGCTATAGCCGGGGACACGGGCTACAGTTATTCTTGCGATGCTTAAAAAAGCGAGCGGAAGCTGCCGGGTAAAGAGGTTTCTTTTTATTTTGAGCAGAGCGACAAACTATGCATGATTTTTGCATATATCCTGATTGCACAGTTTTAGTTCGTTTGTTAACGAGCTTTCAGAAGGAATAACACTATGATCGCCTTGAATAAAAAATGGTTATCGGGTCTGGTTGCGGGTGCTCTGATGGCCGTCTCTGCCGGCACGCTCGCTGCGGAACAAAAAACGCTGCACGTTTATAACTGGTCTGACTATATTGCGCCGGACACGGTGGCAAATTTTGAAAAAGAGACCGGCATTAAGGTGGTTTACGACGTTTTCGATTCCAACGAAGTGCTGGAAGGAAAGCTGATGGCGGGCAGCACCGGGTTTGACCTCGTGGTGCCTTCCGCAAGCTTCCTGGAGCGCCAGCTGACGGCAGGCGTCTTCCAGCCGCTGGATAAGAGCAAATTACCGAACTGGAAAAATCTCGATCCGGAAGTGCTGAAGCTGGTGGCTAAGCACGACCCGGACAACAAATACGCGATGCCTTACCTGTGGGCGACCACCGGTATCGGCTACAACGTGGATAAAGTCAAAGCCGCGCTGGGCCCTGACGTGAAGCTGGACAGCTGGGACGTGGTGCTGAAGCCGGAAAACCTTGAGAAGCTGAAAAGCTGCGGCGTCTCCTTCCTCGATGCCCCGGAAGAGATTTTCGCGACCGTGCTGAACTACCTGGGCAAAGATCCGAACAGCAATAAGGCCGATGATTACACCGGCCCGGCGACCGATCTGCTGCTGAAGCTGCGTCCAAACATTCGTTACTTCCACTCGTCCCAGTACATTAACGACCTGGCGAACGGCGACATCTGCGTCGCGATCGGCTGGGCAGGGGACGTATGGCAGGCGGCAAACCGCGCGAAAGAGGCGAAAAACGGCGTGAACGTCTCCTACTTCATTCCGAAAGAGGGGGCGCTGGCCTTCTTCGACGTCTTCGCGATGCCGGCTGACGCCAAAAACAAAGACGAAGCGTATCAGTTCCTCAACTACCTGATGCGTCCTGAGGTTATCGCCCACATCAGCGACCACGTTTACTACGCGAACGGTAACAAGGCCTCCGTGCCGCTGGTGAGCGAAGAGATCCGTAATAACCCGGCTATCTATCCGCCAGCGGATGTGTTCGCCAAGCTCTTCACCCTGAAAGTCCAGGATCCAAAAATTGACCGCGTGCGTACCCGCGCGTGGACCAAGGTGAAAAGCGGTAAATAACCCTTTGTCACAGGCCGGGCAAGCGAAGCGCCCCCGGCAACAGGCGCACCGTTCTGGTGCGCCTGCACCATGATTTGATCTCTACCGGAGAACACCCCGTGAATGACGCGATCCCCCGCCCGCAGGCGAAAGTCCGTAAAGCGCTGACCCCGCTGCTTGAAATTCGTAACCTCACCAAATCTTTCGATGGCCAGCATGCCGTGGACGACGTCAGCCTGACGATCTATAAAGGCGAAATTTTTGCCCTTCTGGGGGCCTCTGGCTGTGGTAAATCGACCCTGCTGCGTATGCTGGCCGGTTTTGAACAGCCCACCGCCGGGCAGATCGTGCTCGACGGCGTGGACCTCTCCAGCGTGCCGCCGTATCAGCGCCCGATCAACATGATGTTCCAGTCCTACGCGCTGTTCCCGCATATGACGGTGGAGCAGAACATCGCCTTTGGCCTGAAGCAGGATAAGCTGCCGAAGGCTGAAATTACCGCGCGCGTGGCCGAGATGCTGAGCCTGGTGCACATGCAGGAGTTCGCCAAGCGTAAGCCGCACCAGCTCTCCGGCGGCCAGCGCCAGCGCGTGGCCCTGGCCCGCAGCCTGGCAAAACGCCCGAAACTGCTGCTGCTTGATGAGCCGATGGGCGCGCTGGATAAAAAGCTGCGCGACCGTATGCAGCTTGAAGTGGTCGATATCCTCGAGCGCGTGGGCGTGACCTGCGTGATGGTCACCCACGACCAGGAAGAGGCCATGACCATGGCCGGACGTATCGCCATCATGAACCGCGGGAAGTTCGTTCAGATTGGCGAGCCGGAAGAGATTTATGAGCATCCGACCACCCGCTACAGCGCGGAGTTCATCGGCTCGGTTAACGTCTTCGAGGGGCTGCTGAAAGATCGTCAGGAAGACGGTCTGGTCATCGAATCGCCGGGGCTGCAGCATCCGCTTAAGGTCGATCCGGATAACTCGGTGGTGGATAACGTGCCGGTTTACGTCGCGCTGCGTCCGGAGAAGATCATGCTCTGTGAGGATCCGCCTGCCGATGGCTATAACTTTGCCGTGGGCGAAGTGGTGCACATTGCCTATCTGGGCGATCTCTCCATCTACCACGTGCGCCTGAAAAGCGGGCAGATGCTCAGCGCACAGTTACAAAACGAACATCGCTACCGCAAGGGGCAGCCGACCTGGGGCGACGAAGTGCGCCTGTGTTGGGATGCAGACAGTTGCGTTGTGCTGACGGTATAAGGAGCGGCCAATGAGTACACTTGAACCTCCAGCCCGCGTCGAAAAGCCGGGCGGCTTTGCCCACTGGCTGACGCGCATGCAGATGAAGCACGGCCGCAAGCTGGTGATCGCCATGCCATACGTGTGGCTGATCCTGCTGTTCCTGCTGCCGTTCCTGATTGTTTTCAAGATAAGCCTGGCGGAAATGGCGCGGGCGATCCCGCCTTACACCAACCTGTTGGACTGGGCCGACGGGCAGCTGACGCTGACCTTAAACCTGGGTAACTTCCTGCAGCTCACCGACGACCCGCTCTATTTCGAAGCCTATCTGCAGTCGCTGCAGGTGGCGGCGATCTCGACGCTCTGCTGTCTGGTGATGGGCTATCCGCTGGCGTGGGCGGTGGCGCACAGCAAGCCGTCGACGCGAAACATCCTGCTGCTGCTGGTGATCCTGCCGTCGTGGACCTCGTTCCTGATCCGCGTTTACGCGTGGATGGGGATCCTGAAAAACAACGGCGTGCTGAACAATTTTCTGATGTGGTTAGGCGTTATCGATCAGCCGCTGACGATCCTGCACACCAACCTCGCGGTCTATATTGGCATTGTGTACGCCTATCTGCCGTTTATGGTGCTGCCGATCTACACGGCGCTGACGCGTATCGACTACTCGCTGGTGGAAGCGTCGCTCGATCTCGGTGCCCGTCCGTTAAAAACCTTCTTCAGCGTCATTGTCCCGCTGACCAAAGGCGGCATTATCGCCGGGTCGATGCTGGTCTTTATCCCGGCGGTGGGGGAGTTTGTGATCCCGGAACTGCTCGGCGGGCCAGACAGCATCATGATTGGCCGCGTGCTGTGGCAGGAGTTCTTCAATAACCGCGACTGGCCGGTGGCGTCGGCGGTGGCGATTATCATGCTGCTGCTGCTGATCGTGCCGATCATGTGGTTCCACAAGCATCAGCAGAAACAGATGGGAGATCGCGGATGAACAACTTACCGGTAGTGCGCTCCCCGTGGCGAATTGCGATCCTGGTCATCGGCTTTACCTTCCTGTATGCGCCGATGCTGATGCTGGTGATCTACTCGTTTAACAGCTCCAAACTGGTGACGGTCTGGGCCGGCTGGTCGACGCGCTGGTACAGCGAGCTGTTCCACGATGATGCGATGATGAGCGCGGTGGGGCTGAGCCTGACCATTGCGGCGCTGGCGGCGACCATGGCGTCCGTGCTGGGCACGATCGCCGCGCTGGTGATGGTGCGCTTCGGGCGTTTTCGCGGTTCGAACGGCTTCGCCTTTATGATCACCGCCCCGCTGGTTATGCCGGATGTGATCACCGGTCTCGCGCTGCTGCTGCTGTTCGTGGCCCTGGCGCACGCCATCGGCTGGCCGGCGGATCGCGGGATGCTCACCATCTGGCTGGCGCACGTCACCTTCTGTACTGCCTATGTCGCGGTGGTGATCGCCTCGCGCCTGCGCGAGCTGGATCGCTCCATTGAAGAGGCGGCGATGGATCTCGGCGCGACGCCGCTGAAGGTCTTTTTCATCATCACGCTGCCGATGATTATGCCGGCGGTGATCTCTGGCTGGCTGCTGGCGTTTACCCTGTCGCTCGACGATCTGGTGATCGCCAGCTTTGTTTCCGGCCCGGGGGCGACGACGCTGCCGATGCTGGTCTTCTCCAGCGTGCGCATGGGGGTCAACCCGGAGATCAACGCCCTGGCCTCTATCATCCTCGGCGTGGTCGGAATTGTCGGATTTATCGCCTGGTATTTGATGGCGCGCGCGGAAAAACAGCGCGTGCGCGATATCCAGCGTGCAAGACGCGGCTGAAGGATTTAAAATTTCCAGTGATGTGCCGCGCATGACGCGGCACTGTTTTTCAGGGAAGTAAAACATTGGGATTATTAAAAAAATCACGTATTACGCACGCGCGTCCTAACGTACCTGCACTGGTTCAGGTGGCGGCGCTCGCCATTATTATGATCCGCTGCCTGGACGTGCTGATGATTTTAAACACCCTGGGCGTGCGCGGCATCGGTGAATTCATTCACCGCAGCGTGCAGACGTGGAATCTGACGCTGGTCTTTTTGAGCAGCCTGGTGCTGGTGTTTATCGAGATTTACTGCGCGTTTTCGCTGGTCAAAGGGCGCAACTGGGCGCGCTGGGTCTATCTGCTGACGCAGATTACCGCGGCGAGCTATCTGTGGGCCGCCTCGCTGGGCTACGGCTACCCGGAGCTGTTCAGCATTGCCGGTGAATCCAAACGTGAGATCCTGCGCGCGCTGTTTATGCAAAAGCTGCCGGATATGCTGGTGCTCTGTCTCCTCTTCGTTCCGGCCTCCAGTCGGCGGTTCTTCCGCCTGCAATAATGTGTATAATCGCAGCCCTCGTAATTCTTAAGGTTTTGATATGCAGTGCGCACTCTATGACGCCGGACGCTGCCGCTCCTGTCAGTGGATAGAACAGCCGGTCTCTCAACAACTCACCGCCAAAATGGCCGACCTGCAACAGCTGCTGGCAGCACACGCGGTGGGCGAGTGGTGCGCACCCGTCAGCGGCCCGGAACAGGGTTTTCGCAACAAAGCCAAAATGGTGGTCAGCGGCAGCGTAGAAAAACCGCTGCTGGGAATGCTGCACCGCGACGGCACGCCGGAAGACTTAACCGACTGCCCGCTGTATCCCGACTCCTTTGCACCGGTCTTTGCCGCACTCAAGCCGTTTATTGCCCGGGCAGGGTTAACGCCCTATAACGTGGCCCGCAAGCGCGGCGAGCTGAAGTACCTTCTGCTGACCGAAAGCCAGATCGACGGCGGCATGATGCTGCGCTTCGTGCTGCGCTCTGAAACCAAGCTTGAGCAGCTGCGCGCGGCCCTGCCTTGGCTGCAGGCGCAGCTTCCGCAGCTGAAGGTCATTACGGCGAACATTCAGCCGGTGCATATGGCGATTATGGAAGGGGAGGAAGAGATTTTCTTCACCGACCAGCACGCGCTGGCGGAGCGCTTCAACGGCGTGCCGCTGTGGATCCGCCCGCAAAGCTTCTTCCAGACCAATCCGGTCGTGGCAAGCCGCCTGTACGCCACCGCCCGCGACTGGGTGCGTGTGTTGAACGTTCACCACATGTGGGATCTGTTCTGCGGCGTGGGCGGGTTTGGCCTGCACTGCGCCACGCCGGAGATGCAGCTCACCGGCATTGAGATCTCTGCCGAAGCGATTGCCTGCGCGAAGCAGTCTGCCTCTGAGCTGGGGTTAACGAATCTGCGCTTCCAGGCGCTCGACTCCACGCAGTTCGCCACCGGCCAGGGCAACGTGCCGGAACTGGTGCTGGTTAACCCGCCGCGCCGCGGCATCGGGAATGCGCTGTGCGACTACCTGAGCCAGATGGCGCCGGAATACATCATCTATTCCAGCTGCAACGCGCAGACCATGGCGAAAGACATCGCTCAACTGCCGGGCTATCGCGTTGAACGTGTTCAGCTTTTTGATATGTTCCCGCATACCGCGCATTATGAAGTGCTGACGTTGTTAACCCGTAGGCCGGGTAAGGCGTAGCCGCCACCCGGCATGACCCCCGCACAATGTTCAACAAAATGTGAACTCTTCATCCCGGCGAAATCAGGTAAGCTTACGTCATAAGACATGAATATAGGCTTACCCATGAAGCAGATCCTGCTGGTAGAAGACGACCACGATATCGCGGCGCTTCTGCGACTCAATTTAGAAGACGAAGGCTACGCCATCACCCACGAGCCCGACGGGGGCAACGCCTTACAGCGTCTTGACGCCCAGACGTGGGATGCGGTGATCCTCGACCTGATGCTGCCCAACGTTGACGGTCTGGAGATTTGCCGCCGCATCCGTCAGATGACGCGCTACCTGCCGGTGATCATCATCAGCGCCCGCAGCAGCGAAACCGACCGCATTACCGGGCTGGAAACCGGCGCCGATGACTATCTGGCAAAACCGTTCTCCGTGCAGGAGCTGATTGCGCGGATCAAAGCGCTGTTTCGTCGCCAGCAGGCGATGGGGCAGGCGCAAGCTGACGGACATATTCAGGCGCACGGGCTGACCATCGATCCGCTGGCGCGCAGCGTGCTGCTTCACGGCCAGGTGGTGGACCTCACCCCGCGCGAGTTCGAGCTGCTCTACTTCTTTGCCCGTCATCCCGGCGAGGTGTTCTCCCGCCTGGCGCTGCTGGAGCAGGTCTGGGGCTACCAGCACGAAGGCTACGAGCATACCGTCAACACCCATATCAACCGCCTGCGCATCAAGATAGAGAAGGACGCCGCCGAGCCGGAGATCATTCGCACCGTCTGGGGCAAGGGCTACAAATTTGCGGAGCCGCAGCATGATGCGTCGCTTTAGCCTGAGCCAGCGCCTGACGCTGCTCTTCATCCTGCTGATGATGCTCTGCGCCGCCGTCGCCTGCGCGGTACAGCTCTACAGCAGCATGCAGTACGGTAATGCGATGGTGCAGCGGTTATCGGGCGGGCTGGCGCAGCAGATCGTCCAGCGCGAACCGATTCTGGACGCGCAGGGCAGGGTCGACCGCAGCGCGCTGAAACCGCTGTTTGGCCGGCTGATGACCTTTAATCCGAGCGTTGAGCTCTACGTTGTCTCCCCGGACGGCGATATCCTCGCCGACGCTGCCCCGCCGGGCCATATTCAGCGGCAAAAAATCGACCTGGCGCCGGTGCAGAGTTTCCTGAGCGGCACGGCCATGCCGGTATTGGGCGACGATCCGCGCAGTCAAAATCAAAAAGTCTTTAGCGCCACGCCGCTGCGGCAGGACGGCGAGCTAAAAGGCTATCTGTACATTATTTTGCAGGGCGAGGAGTCAAACGCCCTGGCGGAAATGGCCTGGCACAAGACGCTGTGGAGTACCGTCCTGTGGTCGCTGCTGTGGGTCGCGCTGTTTGGGCTGCTGGCAGGGCTGCTGGTCTGGTACTGGGTCACGCGTCCGGTCAAACAGCTGACGGTGGAGGTCGCCGGGCTGGAGCAGGACAGCATAAGCGCCATCAGGCTGCTGGCGGGACAGACGCCGGACGCGGCGGCAAAAGATGAAGTGGCGATCCTGCGCAACAGCTTTATCGAGCTGGCGCGCAAAATCACCCAACAGTGGGATCGGCTGGCCGACAGCGATCGTCAGCGTCGTGAGTTTATCGCCAATATTTCGCACGATCTCCGCACGCCGCTCACCTCGCTGCTGGGCTATCTCGAAACCCTGTCGCTCAAATCCGCCACCCTGACGCCGCAGGAGCATCAGCAGTATCTCGCCACCGCGCTGCGTCAGGGACAAAAGGTCCGTCATCTTTCGCAGCAGCTGTTTGAGCTGGCGCGCCTTGAGCACGGCGGCATCAAACCCCAGCGCGAGCGGTTCGCAATGGCGGAGCTGATTTCCGACGTGGCGCAGAAGTTTGAGCTCACCGCCCGCACGCGCGAGGTCAATCTGCATATTGACGTGCCGGGGCCGCTGCCGATGGTAAACGCCGATGTGTCGATGATTGAACGCGTGGTGACCAACCTGCTGGATAACGCGATGCGCCATACGCCTGGCGGCGGGGAAATTCGTCTGGCGGTGTGGCAGGAGAATGAACAGCTGCAGGTCGAAGTGGCTGACAGCGGAACGGGCGTGGATGCCTCGCTGCGCGACGATCTGTTCCAGCGGCCGTCGGCGTTGAATACCCAGGCGTCGAGAGAGAATCGCGGCGGGTTAGGGCTGCTGATTGTGAAACGGATGCTGGAGCTGCACGGCGGCGGGATCAGGCTGATGGAGTCGGTGAGCGGGGCGCGGTTCAGGTTCTTTGTGCCGCTGTGAGAGAGTGCCGGGTGGCGCTGCGCTTACCCGGCCTACAACTCCCCCCGTAGGCCGGGTAAGGCGAAGCCGCCACCCGGCAAAAAAATCTTACTGCGGGAACCACTGCTCGCTGATTTTCTGATACGTCCCGTCCGCTTTAATCGCTTTCAGCGCGCCGTTCAGTTTTTCCAGCAGGGCTTTGTTATCCGGACGTACCGCGATGCCGAGGCCCGTGCCGAAGTACTGCGGATCGGTCACTTTTTCCGTTGCGGTGCCCAGCTGCGGGTTGGTTTTCAGCCATTCGTTCACCACGGCGGTATCGCCGAAGACGCCGTCGATACGGCCATTTTTCAGGTCGATAATCGCATTCTGGTAGCTGTCATAGGCCACGGTCTTCACTTCAGGATGTTTGTCCTGCAGGTATTTCTGGTGCGTGGTGCCGTTTTCCATCCCGATGCGTTTGCCTTTCAGCTCGTCGAAGGATTTGTACGCCCCTTTCTTCGCAATCACCACCGCCGAGTTGGCGTAGTACGGGTCGGTGAACGCGACCTGCTTGCTGCGCTCAGGCGTGATGTCCATCCCGGAGATCACCGCGTCGTATTTTTTGAACTTCAGCGACGGGATCAGGCTGTCAAAAGCATGGTTAGTAAAGGTGCAGTCGGCCTGCATCTGTTTGCACAGCGCTTTCGCCAGATCGATATCAAAACCGACGATCTGGTTGCTGGCATCCAGCGATTCAAACGGCGGATAGGTGGCGGAGACGCCGAAATTGATTTTATCCGCAGCGGATGCGCCAGCGGCGAAGGTGGCGAGTAATGCAGCCAGAACTAACTTTTTCATTGTAATGCTCCCGTCTGTCTTATTGATGCGCCGTGTCTGCGGCCTGGATGTACAATGCCAGTTAATGAATTTATATGCAATAAAAATGATTAAGTATTGTGTTGAGCGCGAAAAAAAGCGGATAACCCATCAGGTTACCCGCTCCATGAATACCTTTTTATGCACTTGCGTGGTTAATTCCTGCGCTCAAACGCCAGCGCTTTACGCTCAATAAGGCGCATCATCAGCGTCAGCAGACCGTTCACCACCAGATAGACCACGCCCGCCGCACCGAACACCATCACGTCATAGGTGCGTCCATAGAGCAGCTGTCCGTGACCCATCACCTCCATCAGGGTGATGGTATAGGCCAGCGAGGTACTCTTGAACACCAGCACCACTTCGTTGGAGTAGGAGGAGAGCGCGCGCTTAAAGGCGTACGGCAGCAGGATCGCCAGCGTGTCCTTCTTGCTCATGCCCAGCGCCCCGCAGGACTGCCACTGGCCTTCCGGAATGGCGCGGATCGCACCAAAGAACAGCTGGGTGGTATAGGCCGCGCTGTTCAGCGAAAGGGCAATCAGGGCACACAGCCATGGCTCAGAGAGCAGATGCCAGATAACCGGATATTCCTGCAGCGACGGGAACTGGCCCGGGCCGTAGTAAATCAGGAAGATCTGCACCAGCAGCGGCGTACCGGTAAACAGGGTGATGTACCCGCGCACAATCCACACCAGCACCGGCGTTTTCAGCGTCAGGATGATGGTGAAGATGAGCGCCAGGATCAGCGCCACGATAATGGACGCCACGGTCAGCGTCAGGCTGGTGTGCAGCCCTTTCATCAACTCGGGAAAGTATTCAAGCATCAGCCTGGTCTCCGTTCAAAGCGCGTCGCTCGCAGGTCAATACGCTTGAGGATGTACTGACTGAGCAACGTGATCACCAGGTAGATTGCCGCCGCCACAATGTACCAGGTAAACGGCTCCTGGGTACGGGTGGCGATGCTTTTGGTTTGCAGCATCAAATCGTTAACGCTTATCAGGCTCACCAGCGCGGTATCTTTCAGCAGCACCAGCCACTGGTTGCCGAGGCCCGGCAGGGCATGACGCCACATCTGCGGCATCACCAGACGGAAGAAGATGGCGGATTTCGACAACCCTAACGCCTGACCTGACTCCCACTGTCCCTGCGGCACGGCCTTCAGCGCACCGCGCAGGGTTTGCGACGCGTACGCGGAGTAGAGCAGGGAGAGCGCAATGACGCCGCACAGGAACGGGCTGACGTCGAAGTTGTCGATCTGCATCTGCACCGGGATCTGCGCAAAGCCGAGATTAATCGTGAAGCCGTCCGACAGCGTGAGCAGCAGCTGCGAGGAACCGAAATAGATGAACAGGACCACCAGAATTTCCGGTAGCCCACGCAGCACGGTGACCAGCGCGGAGCCTGTCCAGGCGACGGGGAACCATTTCGCGGATTCCCACACCGCAAAGAACATCGCCAGCACCAGGCCGATAATCAGTGCGCAAACGGCAAGGCCGACGGCCATCCCGGCGGCGCTTGCTAAAGGAAAAATTTCATTCATCAGGAATTACTTCTGGAACCATTTTTTGTAGATGGTTTCGTAGGTGCCGTCTTTCTTCACTTTTTCCAGCGCAGCGTTGAATTTCTGCTGCAGCTCAGTGTTGCCCTGACGAACGGCAATCCCCAGACCGGTACCGAAGTAATCCTTATCGGTCACTTTGTCGCCCACTGGCGCCAGCTTGTCGTTGGCTTTCAGCCACTCGGTCACGACAGCGGTATCGCCAAATACGCCGTCGATACGGCCATTCTGCAGATCCAGCTTCGCGTTCTGGTAGCTGTCATACGGCACGGTGGTGATTTCCGGATGCTTATCCATGATGAATTTCTGGTGCGTGGTACCGTTCTGCACGCCGACTTTCTTACCTTTCAGCTGATCGACAGAGGTGAATTTGCCTTTCTGACCAATGAACAGGGCAGAGTTATCGTAGTAAGGGGTGGTGAACAGCACCTGCTTTTCACGCTCAGGGGTGATGTCCATACCGGCCATTACGGCGTCGATACGGCGGAACTTCAGGCTTGGGATCAGGCTGTCGAACGCCTGGTTGCTGAAGGTGCAGGTCGCATCGATCTCTTTACACAGGGCGTTAGCCAGGTCCACGTCGAAGCCAACAATTTTGTTGTTCGCATCGATGGACTCAAACGGAGGGTAAGAGGCTTCCGTGGCGAAACGAATGGTCTGAGCTGCGGTAGCGGAAAGGGTAACGCCAGCAAGCAGCACGGCAAGTAATACTTTTTTCATTATATTTCCCCTGACACAATCAATGAGATAAATAGTTTTTGAAGGCATCGGTTTGCGGGTTAGCGAAGCAGCTCGCATCACCTTGCTCAACGATATACCCGTTTTCCATGTACACCACACGGCTGGCGGTTTTACGCGCCACTTCCACTTCGTGGGTAACGATAACCTGCGTAATGTTGGTTTCCGCCAGCTCGCGAATAATGCTGACGATCTGAGCGGTGATTTCCGGGTCCAGCGCGGCCGTTGGTTCATCAAACAGCAGTACCGCAGGCTCCATCATCAGCGCACGGGCAATGGCCACGCGCTGCTGCTGACCACCGGACAGGTGCAGCGGGTAGCGGTCGCTGTAGGGCTTGAGGCGCAGACGCTCCAGCAGCTTTTCGGCACGCGCGATGGCCTGATCTTTGCTTAACCCCAGCACGCGGCACGGGGCTTCAATCAGGTTTTGCAGCACCGTCAGGTGCGGCCAGAGATTGTATTGCTGGAAGACCATGCCGACGTTTTGACGCAGCTCGCGAATCGCTTTATCAGACGGCGTCTTTGCGAAATCAAAATGGTTACCGGCAATTGCCAGCGTACCTGAACGAGGCATTTCAAGCAGATTAAGGACGCGCAGAAGGGAACTTTTGCCTGCACCGCTTGGGCCAAGCAAAACCAGCGTTTCGCCTTCCGGGCAGTTCAGCGTGATGTCAAACAGCGCCTGGTGTGCGCCGTAGAAGCAGTTAATGCCGTTTAGTTTAATACTCATCGGTGCAGTCTTTACTCATCCAGGCAATCTATAGCAATTGAGGCCGCAGATAGTACCGTTGACAGAATAGTTATGCAATATTTCTGCGTTAAAAGTTAAATATAACCCGTATTTCCTCTTAAACATAGCACAAAATAGCGAAGGGCAAAGGCGGCGAGTATAAATGTCGGCATTCCGCGAGAAATGCCGGACATTTTACGGGGGTAACATTTTTATCACTGATGAATCAGCGGTTCTCAATCGACTGGCGCAGCGTGCCGGCCGGGGCATGCACGCTGCCGCCCACGTAGCGTACGTCGTCCACCGCCCAGCACTGGCCTTCACGGATCATCAGCACTTCGTCCTGCCAGGTTTGGCTGCCCTGCGTCAGCTTCACGCGCAGCGGAATATTACGGGCATCCGTGTTCGGAATGGTGGACGCGCTGGCCACTTCTGCGCTGTCCGGCAGCGTGGTGCGGCTGGAGAACGGGTCGGATTTCAGCAGCGCGTTGTGCTGCGGATCGCGGGTGGCATCGTTAAGCAGTTTTGCCAGACCATCGCTCAGATACGGGCGCAGGCCGGTGAGGTCGTTGCTGCGGTGCTGAATGCGGTAATCATAGAACTGCTGCGCCACGGTGTCCGGGCCGCCCTCAATGCAGGGGCCGCTGCGGGTACCGATATCCTTAAAGGCTGGCGTGACCGTGGTGGTACAGGCGCTGAGCACCAGCGCGCAGGGCACGAAAAGTGTTAAAGCTGAATAGCGCATGTTGATTTCCTTATTTATTAACTATCCTTTCAATCATAGCGTAACGAACCGATAATGCTGTGCCTAAGGCATTGAACGCTAAAGAAGGAGAGAAACCATGCAGTTTTCAACAACGCCAACCCTGGAAGGACAGACAATAACCGAGTACTGCGGCGTGGTCACCGGCGAAGCGATTCTCGGCGCCAATATCTTCCGTGACTTTTTTGCCGGTATCCGCGATATCGTGGGTGGCCGCTCTGGCGCATACGAAAAAGAGCTGCGCAAAGCACGCGAAATCGCCTTTAAAGAGCTCGGCGAGCAGGCGGAAGCCCTCGGCGCGGATGCGGTCGTGGGAATCGATATTGACTACGAAACGGTCGGGAAAGACGGCAGCATGCTGATGGTGAGCGTAAGCGGTACGGCGGTGAAAACCCTGCGATGAGGCGTGCGTTTGCCACGCTCCTGCTGGCGCTGCTGCTGGCAGGGTGCGTTACGGAAAAGGGGATTATCGATAAAGGTGCCTACGAGCTGGATACACGTCATCAGGCGCAGGCGGCTTACCCGCGCATCAAGGTGCTGGTGATCCACTACACCGCGGATGATTTTGACAGCTCGCTGGCCACGCTGACGGATAAAAACGTTAGCTCTCACTATTTGATCCCCGCCAACCCCCCGGCGCCGGACGGCAAGCCGCGCATCTGGCAGCTGGTTCCCGAGAGCGAGCTGGCCTGGCATGCGGGTATCAGCTTCTGGCGCGGCACCAACCGGATTAATGATACGTCCGTGGGGATTGAGCTCGAGAACCGCGGCTGGCAAACGCGTGGCGGCGTGAAAACCTTTACCCCGTTTGCGCCTGCGCAGATTGCAGCGCTGATCCCGCTTGCCAGGGACATTATTGCCCGCTATGACATTCAGCCGCAGAACGTGGTTGCCCATGCCGACATTGCCCCGCAGCGTAAAGACGATCCCGGCCCGCTGTTTCCGTGGCAGCAGCTGGCGCAGCAGGGGATAGGAGCCTGGCCCGATCCCGCGCGCGTGGCGTTCTATCTTAACGGGCGGCCGCGCTATCAGGAGGTCGAGCGCGGTGCGCTGCTTGACGTGCTGAAACGCTATGGCTACGAGGTGCCGGACAACGCCACGGAACAGCAGCAGAAGAGGGTGATCAGCGCGTTTCAGATGCACTTCCGCCCCGCGCTGTGGAACGGCGTGGCTGACGTAGAAACTCTGGCCATCGCCGAGGCGCTTTTAGAGAAGTACGGGCAAGGGTAGTCCTCAGGGCTGCCCCTGACCAGGCCGTATTACCTTAGTTTTCTTGAGATTAATCTTAAGTACATTCTCAATTCATTTTTAGTTAATTGACTTAAAAGTACCCTCATTTAAGATAGACGTATAGCTTGCTAAGTATTTATAAAAAATAACACCTGCATAGTGATTTTTATTATCACTTCTCCTTGAAGTTTTTTATCAGGATTATACGAATAGTTTCGGTGGTTCCACCGTGGCCATTTTTTATCTAAAATTTACATCTTAATTCGGGTATAACAATGTTAAGCATTTACGGCAGAAAATTACGTCCTCATCATGAAATAGAAAAAATCATTTCCGCAACGGAAGGATTTGAAGAAAAATCGTTAAAGAAATGGCAAAAAATTTCCACCGTCGATAATGAATTTATTCATATTATCGTCAGCGGTGAAGTGGAATTCCGCCGCGAATCCGACGAGCTCTGCTTGTTCACCCTGCAGGGGCAGTGCATTTTTGGACTCTCTTCCATTTTTTATCATTCGTCCCATATGTATGGCCTGGTCCGCTCGAATACCGTGGTGCGCTCGATTCCGAAAAGCGTTTTCTCTCAACTGATGACCGAGAAAGGCTTGTGGCCTGAACTCACCAAGGTGCTGGCCTGGTATATCTGTCTCCTGAGCAAGCGCGATGACGTGCTGGTTGCCCGCAGCGCCTATTCTGTCGTGCGCGAATTTTTGCTGGAAATTAATGAACTGATTGTACATCATCAACGCGATATTAATGTTTATGATTATATTCAGGAATACACCAGCCTGGCACGCAGTACGATTATAAAAATCCTCTCCGATCTGAAAAAAGGTCAATACATTGTGGTGGAAAAGGGTCGACTCCTTAATATCACCAACCTGCCTGAAAAATATTAACTATTCCAGCCGGTCTCCCTTTTTACTTAATGGAGACCGGGCACTTTCTTTATGTAATGCGTCCGCCTGAGTATTATCCTGCGTTTCGTCAACCGGCGGTGCGGGTATTTTCCCTTGCGAATAATCCTGCTCTTGTTCTTTTAACGCCTGCTTAAACAGTTCGGTTAATGATGCGTCGTCACCCTCCGTGCGGGGGGAGACGGCATCGTCGTGCGCTTCCGTTCCGGGGAGGGTATCCCGCGAGGTATCGTGCGGCACCGTGCCGTCAGGCATCTGCTGCCAGTCGGCGTCGTCGCTGTTAATCGGCAGATCCTGCATGGCAGGAACGTCGGCCTGCACCGGGACGGGTTTCGGGTGCGGATGCGGGAACGGCTTGCTCACGTACACGTAGTGCATATCGGAAAGCTGCGTCTCGGGCTTCGCCACGTTCACTTTTTTTACCGGCTCCGGCGCAGGGTGGCGCAGTTGCCAGTATACGTGGGCGTACAGCCCCGCCATCAGCATGACGCAGAGGCTTACTATTCCTAAAAAGGCGTTAGAAGCGATTTTTCTCAGGCGGGGAATGCGGTACGAAAACCAGACCGCCTCCCCGGAAACGTAGCTGCGCTGAGCCGCAAGACAGATGGTAGACATTAGGAATGCTTCTCCTGCGTTTTCGCGTCCGGTGCGGCATGGGGGGGCTGAAGCAGCACGCTCGGCGTGGTGTTTGTGTCGCGCATCAACTGCATCAGCGTCTCTTCACCCGGGATACCGTCGACGCGCAGATGCATTTTTTGCTGGAACTCGCGGGTACGTTTCATCATCTCCGTCGTCCAGGTTTGAGCGTGGGTTTCCGGCTCGGCAAGGGCCTGGCTCAGCTGCTGATCCAGCCACCCCATGTCCTTCGCATCGCTGGCGGCGCTGATGGCGTCTTTGCCTTCCGGCGTCAGGCGGTGCAGCTGGGTATAATTGCCGGTGGCATGCTGGTTAAACCAGTGACGGCTTACCTGCCAGGTGCGGTTATTCATCAGCAGGTCGAGTGAGTTATCCCCGACGCGGGCGACCACGGCATAGTTAAGGTGGTTGCCGGTTTTCAGTTCACTCACCCACGGATACCCTTCCTGTGCCAGCGCGTCCGGTGAGGCATTTCCCTGCTTACACATCAGGTTCACCTTCGCGGCGTTCTGGCACAGGGCATCGTCCGCCGAGGCGTCATACCCCCACATCAGATAGAGCTGATGCATCGCATCAGGCTGATTAACCACCTCGTTGTCGATAGCCGGCACCACCGGCGCCTGCTCGATGGGCGTCTGCTGTTTCCAGCTCGCGGGCACCGGCAGTTGAATCGGAAGTCTTGCTCCGATCGAGGAGGTCAAATACCAGCCGCAGGCAGCGAACAGCACGGAGGCGAACAGCCCCACGGTAGCCAGGCGCATACCGTGTTTTTTCGCAGGCAGGATCTCACCGGCCGCCAGGCGCAGATGACGCGGGCTAACCTGTTCTGCACGTTCGGTCCAGGCGGCGAGCATCGACAGGTGCGCCAGCTCGTTCAGCTTGCTGATATTCCCTTTGGTCAGCGCATGCATTTTACGCACGCGCGCCGGGGTCAACGGTGAGTGCTCACACCCGTGCGTTTCACACTGCGCCTGAACGTAGCTGAGAAACTCCCGGCAGGTAAGGGGTCGCAGGGTGTGGCAGGTATGCGCATATTCACGCAGTTCAGACTGCTGCATCAGAACGGCTTCCCGATCCGCTGCACCCATCAATACGACGGACAGACGAAACTCCAGCTCCTGCGCGCGCGTCAGCAGCAGAGCCAGCACCTCCCGACAGGTCTCTTTCATGGCATCGGTATGGCTAATCACCAGCACTTTCGTCCTGCTTTTCCCCCCCTGCCACTGGTGCAGGATGGCATCCACCGCCTGAAGCCGGTTTTTGCTCTCTTTCGTTCCCGGGTTGAGTTTATACAGCAGGCTACTGGCACTCAGTTTTGGAAACGCGTTGATGGCAATAACGTCAGGGGTTGCGGATTTCAGGGCGTCGCTGAACTGGCCCAGCAGCGGGGCATCGTCTGCAAAGAGCCCAATAATCCCCGCCTGTTGGGTTTTCTCTTTCAGCAGGTTGAAAATATCCTGGTGATACGGCACGAAGAAATCGCCCGAGGCGCGGGTAATTTTTCGAAAAGGCGGGTGATTAAATTTAAAATGACTCTGATACATAACGACTTACCGTCTCTGGGCATGAATAGCAATGGTCCAGAAAAGTACGGCAAGGGTGCGTCATGGTCAATTCACGGGCAGGGTAAAAATAACCTGCCGGCTTCCTCTAACACTGGTTTTTTTGACGGTCAATCTTTTTCTTTATCAAAGTTAACGGCGAAGCAGGTGGTCGATTGTCAGGCCGCTAATTACTATTTATGTCACATATTGGCGCAGCATGACGCTGCTTATTTCCGCTTTGCTAAAGGCCAGATGAATAATGAGGCTCTCACTTTTTTCACGGTGGATAACGCCCTGTATTATGTTTGTATTGCTGATTTTTTGCGGTCAGCAAGGCTACGTCATTTTTAAAGATTATAAAAAAGTGACGAATAAACTCGCAAACGCAGCGGCGAAACCGAAAAAAAAACGTCAGGAAGAAAAGACATTTTCACTTTTCACCGCCGCCGTGCGTCAGGACAACCTGCCAGCGGCCGTGAAAGCACCGCTCGCTGCCGAAATTGAGGGGATCGTCCGCAGCGACGATGCCTGGTTGTCCTTCGCCGTGATCAAAACGCCGGGTGGTCAAAAGAGCTATCGCGAAGGCGAAGCGCTGACCGGTTTTAACGATGCCTTTATTCAGGAAATAAACAAAGACAATGTGGTGGTTAATTACGAAGGTGCTACGCAGGTACTGGCGTTAAATAAACCTGACTATTTTAAGGGCGGCGTTGACAGCGGCCCGGTAACCCAATCGACGAAAGATGCTGGTGCTGAAAGCGTGCATCTGGATGATTATCTGGTGTTAAAGCCACTTATCGAAAAGGGCCAGCTGGAAGGCTACAACATTAATCCAAGGAATGCCTCTGGCTTCTACAGTCATGCCGGTCTGGAAAAAGGTGATGTGGCGGTAAAAGTCAATTCTGTCGATATGACCGATGCAGAAAAGGCAAAAGATATTATTGCCAACTGGTCGAAAATGAAAGAAGCGGAGGTCGTCGTCAGACGTCACGCTCACCTTGAAAATATTCGGGTCAATGTTCTAAACAATTAACAAGTGTACAGACATGAAGAAATTTCCTTGGGCGTGCGTGGCGCTGACCGCATTGTCGTTATATTCCAGTTCGCTGCTCGCAGCTAACTTTAGCGCCAGCTTTAAAAACACCGATATCCGCGAATTTATTGATACGGTAGGCCGCAATCTGAACAAAACCATTCTGGTCGACCCGTCCGTTCAGGGCACGGTGTCGGTCAGAACCTATAACGTGTTGACGGAAGACGAATATTACCAGTTTTTCCTGAGCGTGCTGGACCTGTACGGCCTGTCGGTGATCCCGATGGATAACGGCATGGTTAAAGTGGTGCGCTCGAGCATTGCCCGCACCGCCGGTGCGCCGCTGGCCGACGGTAAAAATCCGGGCAAAGGCGACGAGATCATCACCCGCGTCGTGCGCATGGAAAACGTGCCTGTTCGCGAGCTGGCGCCGCTGCTGCGTCAGCTCAACGATGCCACCGGCATCGGTAACGTGGTCCACTTTGAGCCGTCCAACGTCCTGCTGCTAACCGGTAAAGCCTCGGTGGTGAACCGCCTGGTGGATCTGGTTCAGCGCGTGGACAAAGACGGTATTCAGCGTCGTGAAAGCGTGCCGCTGCGCTTTGCGTCCGCCAAAGAGCTCTCGGAGATGTTGAATAACCTCAACAACGAAGAGCAGAAAGGGCAGAACGCGCCGCAGCTGGCGACCAAAGTGGTGGCCGATGACGAAACCAACAGCCTGGTGATCAGCGGTTCGGAAGATGCGCGCGCGCGGACCCGCTCCCTGATCCATCAGCTGGATCGCGAGCAGAACAACGAGGGGAATACCCGCGTCTTCTATCTCAAGTATGCCAGCGCCACCAAGGTGGTGCCGGTACTCACCGGCATCGGCGAGCAGCTGAAGGACAAGGCCGGCGCGCCGAAGTCGAAAACCGCGCCAGCGTCCAGCGATCTGAACATTACCGCCGACGAAGCAACCAACTCGCTGGTGATTACCGCCCAGCCTAACGTGATGAACTCCCTTGAGAAGGTGATCGACAAGCTGGACATCCGTCGTCCGCAGGTGCTGGTGGAAGCCATCATCGCGGAAGTGCAGGACGGGAACGGCCTGGATCTTGGCGTGCAGTGGACCAGCAAGCACGGCGGCGTGCAGTTCGGCTCCACCGGCCTGCCAATCAGCCAGATTAAAAATGGCACCATGAAAGGGGCGAGCTTCACTGGCCTGGCGACCGGCTTCTTTAACGGTGATTTTGGTGCGCTGGTGACTGCGCTTTCCACCGACGGCAAAAATGACATCCTCTCCACGCCAAGCGTGGTCACGCTGGATAACAAAGAAGCGTCGTTCAACGTGGGCCAGGATGTGCCGGTACTTTCCGGTTCGCAAACCACCAGCGGCGACAACGTCTTTAACTCCGTTGAGCGTAAGACGGTCGGTACCAAGCTGAAAATTGTGCCGCAGATTAACGATGGCGACATGATCCATCTGAAGATTGAGCAGGAAGTCTCCAGCGTCGACAACAGCGCGACGGAAGACTCCAGCCTCGGCCCAACCTTCAATACGCGCACGATCAATAACGAAGTGATGGTCCACAGTGGCCAGACGGTGGTGCTTGGCGGTCTGATGGAAAATGTGACCAAACAGTCCGTGTCCAAAGTGCCGCTGCTCGGCGATATCCCGCTGGTCGGTCAGCTGTTCCGCTACACCTCCCAGGATACCTCCAAGCGCAACCTGATGGTGTTCATTCATACCACCGTTCTGCGTGACGACGACAACTACAGCGCGGCCTCGAAAGAGAAATATGACCAGATCCGGGTGCGCCAGATGCAGCGCGTGGAAGAGAAAAAGCTCGGTATTGTTGAGCCGAGCGACAATGCCGTCCTGCCCGCGTTTCCTTCATCAAGCCCTCACGCCGCACCGGTGAAAACCCGCGCGACACGCAATCCGTTTAAAGAGTAAGGCGGAGGGGCAACGTGGACGAACTGAGTAAAACACTGTGTAGCAGCAGCTACGCAAAAGATAACGGCGTTCTGCTTTACAACAATGACGTCTATATCCGTGAGGACACCCCGGCGTTAGCACTGCTGGAAGTGCGCCGGGTGTTGGGCCGCGCGTTCGTCCCGGTTACTGTGACGCCGGAAGCGTTTGACGAGATGCTGGCCAAAATCTGGCAGCAGAGCAGCGGCGTTTCACAGCAGCTGGTGGACGACATGGATGCGGATATCGACCTGATGGCGTTAACCGAGGAGATCCCGGATAACGAAGATCTGCTTGATAACGACGAAAACTCGCCGGTGATCCGCCTGATCAACGCCATTCTCGGCGAGGCGGTTAAGGACGGCGCGTCGGATATCCATATCGAAACCTTCGAGCGCACGCTGAGCATTCGCTTCCGCGTTGACGGCGTGCTGCGCCCGGTGCTGCAACCGGCGCGTAAGCTCGCCCCGCTGCTGGTGTCGCGTATCAAGGTGATGTCGAAACTCGACATTGCCGAAAAACGTCTGCCGCAGGATGGCCGTATCTCACTGCGCATTGGCCGCAAGGCGATCGACGTGCGCGTCTCGACCATTCCGTCCCAGTACGGCGAGCGCGTGGTCATGCGCCTGCTCGATAAAAGCAATCTCAAGCCCGACATCAACAAGCTGGGCCTGATCGATGAAGAGCTGGAGAAGTTAAAAGGGCTGATTGAGCGCCCGCACGGCATTATCCTGGTCACCGGGCCGACAGGCTCCGGTAAAAGTACCACCCTGTACGCCATTCTTTCGGCGCTGAACGGCCACGAACGCAACATCCTGACCGTGGAAGACCCGATCGAATATGAGCTGGAAGGGGTGGGGCAGACGCAGGTTAACCCGCGCGTGGACATGACCTTTGCCCGCGGGCTGCGCGCTATTCTGCGTCAGGACCCGGACGTGGTGATGATCGGGGAAATTCGTGACGGTGAAACCGCGCAAATTGCGGTACAGGCGTCGCTCACCGGTCACCTGGTCATGTCTACGCTGCACACCAACAGCGCCGCCGGGGCGATTACGCGTCTGCGGGACATGGGGCTGGAGTCCTTTTTAATCGGTTCATCGTTGCTCGGTGTCATTGCCCAGCGTCTGGTGCGTCGGCTGTGTACGCACTGCCGGACCACCAGTCCGCTGGATGCCAATGAAAAAGCGCTGTTCAGCTTTATGGACGCGCCGCCAAAAGCCATTTATCGCGCGGTGGGCTGTGAACACTGCCGCCAGAGCGGCTATCAGGGCCGTGCCGGTATTCACGAGTTCCTGGTGGTGGACAGCGCCATGCGCCGCGCCATTCATGAAGATAAAGACGAAATGTCCATCGAGACGCAGCTCTTTAAGCAGGCTTACAGCCTGCGCGAAAACGGGCTGCTGAAGGTGATTAGTGGCGTCACCTCGCTGGAAGAGGTGATGCGTGTGACCGCCGAGCGCGGGGGGGATGCGTAATGGCCTTCTACGCCTGGACGGCGACGGATGTCGCAGGTAAAACCCAGCGCGGCACGCTGCAGGCCGAGGGGCAAAAGCAGGTTCGCCAGATGTTGCGCGAGCAAAAGCTGATGCCCGTCAGCATCAGCGAAACCCGTGAAGCGGCGTCTGCCGGAAAAGCAAAAACCGGAGCTAGGCTCTCCACGCCGGTGCTGTCGATGTTTACCCGTCAGTTATCCACGCTGGTCAACGCCGCACTGCCGCTCGAGAGCGCGCTGAAGGCGATCTCGAAGCAAACGGAAGACAACAAGCTGGCGGCAATGGTGGTGGAGATCCGCGAGAAGGTGGTGGAAGGTCACACCCTGTTCGACGCCTTCAGCCAGTTCCCGCGCACCTTTGACAAGCTCTACTGCACGCTGGTGATGGCCGGTGAAAAAACCGGCCACCTGGGCGACGTGCTGGAGAAGCTGGCGGAGTACAACGAGCAGCGCCAGAAGATGAAGAGCAAGCTGACGCAGGCGATGGTCTACCCGATTACCCTCACCGTGGTCGCCATCGCGGTCATCAGCATTCTGCTGGTGGCGGTGGTGCCGCAGGTGATCGAGCAGTTCACCCACATGAAGCAGCAGCTGCCGATCACCACCCGCACGCTGATTGCGGTGAGCGATTTCCTGCAGGCGTACGGGATCTACATCGTGGGGATCCTCGGCGGCGGATTTGTTGGTTTTAAGGCCTGGCTTAGAAACGCCAAAAACCGTTTTCGCTGGCACAGCTGGCTGGTGAACGGCTCGCCGATTAAAAAGCTGGTGTGCGCGATTAACAGCGCCCGCTATATCCGCACGCTCAGCATCCTGCAGGCGAGCAGCGTGCCGCTGCTTGAAGGGATGTATATCGCGATGGACGGTATCGAAAACCTCTACGCCCGGCAGGTGCTGGAGCAGGCGGCGGATACCGTGCGTCAGGGGGCCTCGCTCTATGCCGCGCTTGAGCAGGCGAAATTATTCCCGCCCACCATGCTGTACATGATTGCCTCCGGCGAAGAGAGCGGCGAGTTAGGCAACTTAATGGACCGCGCGGCGGAAAACCAGGAGTCGGCGCTACAGCATCGTATTACGTTAACGCTCTCGGTATTTGAACCGGCGCTGGTGGTCTCCATGGCGACGATTGTTTTATTCATCGTGCTGTCAATATTACAGCCGCTTCTGCAACTTAATAATATGGTAGGTTAAATCATGGCTATAAAAACAAAACGTCTGGCTCGCCAGGCGGGGTTCACCTTGCTCGAATTAATGGTGGTGATCGTTATTCTCGGCGTTTTAGCGAGTATGGTGGTGCCCAATTTAATGGGTAACAAAGAAAAAGCGGACGCGCAAAAGGCGACCAGCGATATTGTTGCGCTCGAAGGCTCGCTGGATATGTATAAGCTTGATAACCACCGCTACCCAACGACCGAGCAGGGTCTGCAGGCGCTGGTGACCAAGCCTGAGATCGCGCCTATTCCCAACGGCTACCGCGCCGACGGCTATATTCGCCGCCTGCCGCAGGATCCGTGGGGCAACGATTATCTGCTCGTCAGCCCGGGTGAACACGGCGCCGTAGACGTCTTCTCTGCCGGTCCTGATGGCGAAGCCAACACCGCAGACGATATTACGAACTGGTCTCTGGATAAGAAAGAGAAATAATGAAGAATCAACGCGGCTTTACGTTGCTGGAAATTATTCTGGCGCTGGTGATATTTGCCAGTTGCGCCATGATGGTTGTCTCAACAATACCCTCACGCAGCGGTGCGGATATATTTGGTCAGCAATTAAAAGCCCTCGTTGATTATGGTTCAGACCGCGCGGTCATGGACGGAAATATTGTCGGGCTGGTGATCGCTACCGATAAATATCAGCTGGTCACGCTCGACGATAAAAACGGCGAACGTCACTGGGTGCCGTTATCCGCAGGCCGTATTACCACGAAAGGCGATTTCCCGGAAGAGATGCACGTGTCGCTCTCGCCTCAGCGTCTGGCGGCTAACGTCGAGGCCGACCCCCAGATCCTCTTTCTGCCGGACGGTGAGATTGGCCGTTTTACGCTGACGCTGCAAAGTTACGACAAACAGCATCACTTCCGCGTGGTGTCGCAGGGCGCGGCCCCGGTTTCGGTAGAGAACGATGACTAAAGGCAAGGTTAAGCAGAACGGGATGACGCTCCTGGAGGTGATGGTGGCGCTGGTCATTTTCTCCACCGCCGCGCTGGCGCTGATGAATTCTGTCTCCCTGAACGTGCGCTTCACCCACGGGCTGGCCGAAACGCTGCAGGCCAGCTGGGTTGCAGAAAATCAGCTGGCTGAAGCCCAGCTTAGCAAAACCGATTTTCCCGATGCCGAGGAGCAGGGGACGGAAATCATGGGGGGGCGCAGCTGGTACTGGCATAAGCAGCGGGTGAAAACCGCCAATAGCGGTTGGGCCAATGCCATCCGCGTTTACGCCGAAGGCGATAAAAGCCAGCCGGTCATTTCGCTTCAGATCATTGGGCCGGGAGAAGAGAGCAAGTGAAGACGAGCCGACGCCAGCGCGGTTTTACCCTGCTGGAGATCATGATTGCGCTGACCATTTTTGCGGTCATCAGCACCCTGGCCTGGCAAATTCTCGACGGCGCGATGCGCACCAGTTCGGCAACCGATACCCGCGCGGCGAAGCTTAATCAGCTTCAGCGTGCCTGGAGCCTGATGGAGCGCGATTTTTTCCAGCTGCAGGCGCGGGCGCCGCGCAACGCGCCGGATCTGTTTTTACAGGATGGCGATGCCGTGGAATTTACCACGCTGAACGGCGTGAGTGGCACGGTCCAGCTGGAGCGCGTGCGCTGGCGGCTGGAAGAAGGGCGTCTGTATCGCGACGTCTGGCCGGTGATTGACAGCCCGGCGGACGTCAAACCCGATGAAGTGCCTATCGTCAGCGAGGTGAAAGCGATGCAGTGGCGGTTTTATCACCAGGGCTGGCAAAAAAGCTGGGGTGACTCTGCCCATCTGCCAGACGGCGTGGAGCTTACGCTGACCATGGAAAATGGCGACACCTGGCGCTGGGTGTTTACCACGCCGGGAGAGATACCAGAAGCGGTGGCACCGGCGGCAGAAAACGCGCCTGCCCCGCAAAATGCGCCTGCGCCGGACGTGAAGCCATGAGCCGGGTCCATCAGCAACGCGGTGTTGCCCTGCTGGTTGTGCTGATCCTGCTGGTCATGATGTCGGCCCTGGCGGCCAAAATCAGCCAGCAGTTCTGCCGTAATTTGCAGAAAACCCACTATCAGGTGAGCCAGCAGCAGCTGCGCTGGGCAATGCAGGCGCAGGAAAAAGTGGTGAAAGACCGGTTGCAGAACGACGCCAGCGGCGAGAGCAAACCGCTCGACCCGGCGGGCGACTGGCACCAGCCGCTGGAGACGCAGGGTGAAGACTATACGGTGGTCAGCCAGGTCGACGACGCGCAGGACTGCTTCAACGTCAATAACCTGCTGGCCGCAGACAAAGTGGCTCAGGATCAAAATGCGTCAAACGTGCCGGAAAAGCCGCGAAAAGAGAAGATTGTCGAGCAGATCCTGACGGACGGCGGCATCAGCCAGACGGCGGCGGAAGAAATTTATCAGCAGCTGGTGGATTATCTCGACGGCGACGCCACGACGGTGAAAGAGGGCGCGGAGATGGACGCCTGGTCTGGCGTAGTGCCGGCGCGTCAGCCTGCGAATCAGATGATGCGCACCCTTGCCGAGATCAAGCTGCTGCCGGCGTTTCCTGCGGCAGCGTACCCGAAGGTGAGCAAGCTCTTATGCGCGCTGCCGGACTCGGCCAGCAAGGTGGATGTCAATACTCTGACGCCGGAGCAGGCGCCCTTACTGGCAGCCCTGTTCCCGGGAAAACTCACCGCGGACGATGCCGTACGCCTGATTGAGTCGCGGCCGGAAACCGGCTGGGAAAGTATGGACGTCTTCAGCAAGGCGCTGGAACAGGCCTTCCCGCAGTTGAAGGACGAGTTGCCGCAGGTGGCCGGGCTGCTCTCCATCAACAGCCGGTATTTTCGCGTCAACTACACCGGCAATACCGATGAGTTAACGCTTCGCGTGGTGAGCCAGCTTCAGGTGAATAACGAAGCCGGTGAAATTGTGACGTGGCAACGTCGTTACCGAATGATTGAATAAGAAAAGTAGAACGCTATGAAACAGGTCCTTTTTGTTCGTCCCGACAGCCGTGAGGACGGGAAAATCATGTGGTGTGAGTCGGGAAGCGAACAGGTTACAACCCTGGACACCCCGCAGGCGCTGCATACCCTTGCCGACCATCCTCTTGCTGCGCGCGTGTGTCTGCTGCTGCCCGCCAGTGAGATGATCTTCCGCCACTTTACGCTGCCGAAGAAAATGGCGTCGCAGGCGACCGCCTTCTCGTGGATGGCGGAGGAGACTCTGATTGGTGAGGTGGACGATCTCCACTGGACGGTGCTGAACAAAAAAGGCGCCGAGGTGGACGCCGTGGCGATAGATTCCGCCCGCCTGCAGCAGTGGCTGACCCGCTTTCACGAGGCGGGCCTGAAGGTCATTCAGGTCCTGCCTGACGCCTGGCTGCTGCCGGTCACGGCGGGTGGAAGCACGCTGGTTGCGCGGGAAGAGAACTACTGGTTGCGCTTGTCGCCGCATATCGCCTGTAACGTTGAGGTTGGCCTGTTGCCGCTGCTGATGCAAAAAGCCGGAGAGGGCGAGGTCCGCTGCTACGGGGACATCCCGCCGGGCATTGAGGTTGACGAACAGCTGGCGGCAGAACATCCGCTGGTGCTGATCCAGCCGCAGTGGCGGGCGTGCCGCGTCAACGTGCTGCACGGTGCGTTCAGCGCGAAAGCGACCAGCGCGAGGGCGGCGAAAGGGATGAAGGCCGCCGTCGCGGTGATGGGGCTTCTCTCTCTGGGCCTGCTGCTCGGCCCCCGCATCACCCTGGCGTGGATGCTGGCAGATCGGGAAAATCAGGTGCAGCAGGAGATGGTCGAGCTTTATCAACACCATTTTCCGAGTATGCGTCACCAGACCAACCTTAAGTACCATTTTGGGCAGAACATCAAGAAGCAGCCCAAAGGCATTTTTTTGCAGATGGACGAACTGGAAAAGATCCGTCAGTCCGTTCCGTCGATGGAAATTACGCTGTTTGAATATGACGACACGCAGGGAGCCCTGACATTAAGCGTGAGTGCGCAAAACGCGCAGGCATTACAGGAATTCATTCATCAGGCCAGCACGAATTTTGATTTTACGTTACAGCCTATTTCAAAGGACGCGCCGTATACGGCCATGATTACAGGGAAATATAAATGAAAGCGCGAATTGCACAGTTTACATCTCGTTATCAACAATACAGCACCAGAGAAAAATTCATTTTAAAAATAGCGGCGGGAGCTTTATGCAGCGCCGTCATCTATTACGCAGGGATAATTCCTCTGGATAACATGATAAAAAATAGCCAGGCAACGCTGGCGCGACAAATTGAAACGGTAAACTGGATGAAAACAGAAATTGATAAAAATCATCTGCCGGTGCTACAGGTGAAAACCGATAATCCACGCAGCGTGGTGGAGAATAGCGCGCATGAAATCAACCTGACGCTGACCGATATTCGTCAGGACGGTCAGACTCTGGCCTTTGTCGTGAACCGGGTCAACGTGTATGAATTAAAAAACTGGCTGCGGGAGATGAACCTCGCGTCAGGCGTCAGGCTGGAGAAAATGAACCTCACGCCCGTGGATCATCTGAGCGACGTGAAGGCCGAAATCCAGCTGACCTGGAAAAAAGTGGCATGAACGGGCTGATACTCGTCCGGGAGAGTTATCCCGTCGGGTTTGCCGCGATGAGCGGCGTGTTCGGCGCGATCCTGGGGAGCTTTCTCGGCGTTGTGGTGGATCGCGTGCCGGGGATGGTGCTAGAGGAGGAGAGCCGCAGCAACCTGCTTTTCCCGGCGTCACACTGTCCCGTCTGCCAGCATGCTCTGCGCGCATGGGAGAACATCCCGCTGCTGAGCTGGCTGGCGCTGCGGGGACGCTGTCGTTGCTGCAAGTCGCCGATTCCGCTGCGGTTATTTTTACTCGAGCTGTTGACGGCGGTGTTCTTTGGCCTCACCGCCCGCTGGATACCGGACTTAGCATCCCTTTTCTCGCTGTGGGTGCTGGCGGCCTTTCTGCTGCCGCTGGCGATGATTGACGGACAGCACCAACTGCTGCCCGACTGCCTGACGCAGCCGCTGCTCTGGGCCGGGCTGCTGTTCCACGCCTTCAGCCACGGGCTGCTCCTGCGGGATGCGCTGCTGGGCGCGGTGGCAGGCTATCTTTCGCTCTGGCTGGTGTACTGGGCGTTTCGTCTGCTTACCCGTCGGGAAGGGCTGGGCTACGGCGATTTCAAGCTGCTGGCGGCGCTGGGCGCCTGGTGCGGCTGGCAGTCACTGCCTGCGATTGAATTAATTGCCGCATTAAGTGGCATAGTGGGCTATTTGCTATTAAATAAATCGAATAAAAATAACCTAACCATCGCTTTCGGACCTTATCTGGCTTTTGCTGGAATAGCGCTCTATACCTGCCAGCTATTTGTGAATACCTATTAAATAACCGGGTCAAGTTTTTTTATCAATATTTTCGACGAGGAAAGAGAAGGACGACCTTTTATCCTCAGTGTATCGTAAAAGGCATAAGCTACACGGATTTTTAGCTTGTATCTTTTAATGGAGGAATACAACGCGTCTTTAAGGTTTGGATAACGGCTGTCTGCGTATTTAAAAACGCACTATGTGAATATCATTCCATGTTCTAAAGGAAGACATGGATCAATTTCGTTTACGAATAAATTTATCAGGAAAGAAAAATGAAATTTATTAAGCCTAAATATCTGGCGCTCTTTATTGCAGCGGCAACCGGTTCTGCATTCGCTGCTGCGCCAGGTGCACCGACCATCGGCTCCGGCAATGATAAATTTGCGCTGGTCGAGGTGGATCAGGCCGCGCAGGATTACAACAGCCTCGTCAAGGTACATAACGACGGCGTGGATGTGAAAGTCGAGTGGAACGTGTGGAGCGGCGACGCGCCAACGTCTGCCAAAGTGCTGCTGGATGGTAAAACCGTGTGGACCGGCGCAGCTGGTGCAAGCGGCTCAGCCACCTTTAAAGTGAAAAAGGGCGGACGTTATCAGGAGCAGGTGGAAGTCTGTAATGCCAGCGGCTGTACCAAAAGCGCCAGCAAGCTGATCATCGTGGCGGACACCGACGGCAGCCATCTGCTGCCGCTGAACGCGCCGCTGCAGGAGAACAACAAAACGTTCGCCAAACATACTGATAAAGTGGTTGCGGCGTATTTCCCTGAATGGGGCGTTTACGATCGTAACTTCCCGGTTGATAAAATCCCGGCAGCGAACCTTAACCACATCCTCTATGGCTTTATTCCAATCTGTGGCGGCGACGGCATCAACGATGGCCTGAAAACCGTTGAAGGCGGTAACAGCTTCTCCGTACTGCAGCGCGACTGCGCGGGCCGTCCGGACTATACCGTCGCCATTCACGATCCGTGGGCTGCGCTGCAAAAACCGCAGTCTGGCGTCTCCAACTGGGACGACCCGTACAAAGGTAACTTTGGCCAGCTGATGGCGCTGAAAAAAGCGCATCCGGACCTAAAAGTGCTGCCATCCATCGGTGGCTGGACGCTGTCCGATCCGTTCTTCCACATGGGCGACCCGGCAATCCGTGCCCGCTTCGTCTCCTCTGTGAAAGATTTCCTGCAGACCTGGAAGTTCTTTGACGGTGTGGATATCGACTGGGAATTCCCTGGCGGCGGCGGCGTGAGCGAACACCTGGGTAACCCGCAGCAGGATAAAGCGACGTATACCGCCCTGATGCATGACCTGCGCACCATGCTGAACGAGCTGTCTGCACAGACTGGCCGTACCTATGAACTGACCAGCGCCATCGGTGCGGGCCGCGATAAGATCGAAGACGTGGATTACACCGCTGCTCAGCAGTACCTCGACCACATCTTCCTGATGAGCTATGACTTCTACGGCGGCTGGAGCAACACCGAGCTGGGCCACCAGGCCGCACTGCGCGCACCGTCATGGCGTCCGGACACGAACTACACCACCGAGAACGGCGTGGACGCGCTGCTTGCTCAGGGCGTACAGCCAGGCAAGATCGTGGTGGGTGCGGGCATGTATGGCCGCGGCTGGACTGGCGTGCATGGCTACACCGGTGACAATCCATTCACGGGTACCGCAACCGGTATGGTGAAAGGTACCTGGGAACCTGGCGTGGTCGACTACCGTCAGATCGTTAACGAGTACAAAGGCAAGCCTGGCTGGGAATATGGTTACGACGCGAATGCTGAAGCGCCATATGTCTTCAATAAGTCTACCGGCGACCTGATCACCTATGAAGATGCACGCTCTACCGCCGCTAAAGGCAAGTATGTGCTGTCGAAAAACCTGGGCGGACTCTTTGCCTGGTCTATTGACTCTGATACCGGCGACATCCTGAACGCGATGAACGAAAGTCTGCTGGGCGGTTCTACCCCGGTCGATCCGGTCGTCACCAACCATGCGCCAATCGCGTCTTCTGCGGATCAGAACGTCTCTGGCCCGGCAACCGTCACGCTTGATGGTTCTGCTTCCAGCGATCCAGACGGCGATGCGATTACCTACAAATGGACCCAGGTTTCTGGCCCATCTGTAACTCTCTCCAACAGCACCAAAGCGAAAGCAACCTTCAACGTTGCGGCAGCGACCAGCGATCAGACCATGGTGTTCCGCCTGACGGTTACGGATGCTAAAGGCCTGAGCAACGCCATTGATGTGCAGGTTGTGAATAAAGCGCCAAAAGCTAACCAGGCGCCAGTCGTGAACGCAATGGAGGCAGTGACGCTGCAGGCAGGAGAAACCTATGCTCTGCACGCGCAGGCTGTGGATCCAGACGGTGATGCGATGACCTTCTCCTGGAGCGTGCCAGCGGATATGCATGCAACCGGTACCGATACCGCGAACGTGACGATTACTGCACCAGACGTTGCCACCACGTCTACCTATACGCTGAGCGTAGTTGTAGGCGACGGCAAAACCAGCGTGCAGTCTAACGTGCAGGTAACCGTGAATCCGAAACCGGCTGACGTTACACCACCGTCTGATGAGGTTACACCTCCGTCTGATGACGTAACGCCACCCTCTGATGAAGTTACGCCTCCGTCTGATGACGTGACCCCGCCATCTGACGAAGGGGCTGCAACCGGTAGCTGCGATGCGCCTGTCGATGCTAACGCCAGCAAATATGCCGCGTGGGATGCCAGCAAAATCTACAACAGTGGCGATACCGTGAGCTTCGACCATCTGGTGTGGAAAGCGAAGTACTGGACGCAAGGCAACCAGCCTGGCTTCGGTGTGGATGCCTGGGAGCTGGTCAGCAACGTGAAGATGAACTGGCGTTCTGACCTGGTTTATAACGGCGGTGAAACCACAACCTACCAGGGCAACGTTTACCGTGCCAAATGGTGGACCCGCGGTGACAACCCGGCTAACAGCGATGTATGGGTGAAAGAAGGTCCTTCAACAGACTGCAAATAACCTTCTGAACCGTGGATTGCGGGAATGATATCAACCCGCAATAGTTGGTCACACCCCACTTCGGGTGTGACCAACACTTCAGCATTATCGCTAATGATGAGCGGAAAGAGGTTCAGTATTTAAAAAGCAGGTGCTCATGAAACGCGTGATTATATTTTTACTGCTGTTTAGTCAAAGCGTATTCGCGAACTGTTGGGATAACGCCGGACATTATTATCATGTCGATCCGTGGTTATTGTATGCAATTGCCAAAGTCGAATCCGGAATGAATCCCCACGCGGTAGGCTGGAACCACGACGGCACGCGTGACGTCGGGTTGATGCAGATTAACAGCTCACACTTCAGTGAGTTAGAACGTCAGGGTATTGATGAAAATCAGCTTATTAATGAGCCCTGTACCTCCATTATGGTCGGCGCCTCCATCCTGTCCGGGATGATAAACGTGTATGGCTATAACTGGGAAGCGGTGGGCGCGTATAACGCCGGATTGAAAAAAGAAAATTATCCGCAGCGCATGCGTTATGCCCATAAAGTGTGGGCGAAGTATCAGCAAATAAAATCGGGTAAATAACCGTAGCATTATTTTTATTTTTTGAAGAATTCCTTTCGGTGTTCTTCAGAAAATGAAAAAGAACCACACTCTCTGGCTTATTTATTAAGGGAGTAATACATAAGCCGGGAATGTACTCACCCTAGTTGCTTAAATACAGGATTATTTGAAATGACGAAAAGGACATTACTGAGCGTTCTCGTGGCGGGGGCATGTATTGCACCCTTTATGGCCCAGGCTGCATCACTGCAGGCGGCCAGCAGTGAGCCGTACACCATGAAAGCCAGCGATCTGGCGAAAAAGGAAAAAGAGCTGACCAATTTCCCGCTGATGGTTTCGGTGAAGGATACCATTGCGACCCTGGACAATAGCCTCGTAGAGCAGATTGAGCCAGGTCGTGCCTCGAACCCTGACAACGTCAAGCGCGTTGAAGGGATCGTGAAGGCCAGCGACTGGGAATATCTCTTCCCGCTGCGCGCTCAGTCTTATACCTACAGTAACTTCCTGAAGGCTGTTGGTAAATTCCCGGCACTGTGTAAGACCTATAACGATGGTCGCGACAGCGACGCCATCTGCCGCAAAGAGCTGGCGACCATGTTCGCCCACTTTGCGCAGGAAACCGGCGGCCATGAGAGCTGGCGTCCGGAAGCCGAGTGGCGTCAGGCCCTGGTTCACGTCCGTGAAATGGGCTGGACCGAAGGCCAGAAAGGCGGCTATAACGGCGAATGTAACCCAGACATCTGGCAGGGGCAGACCTGGCCATGCGGTAAAGACAAAGACGGCGACTTCGTAAGCTACTTTGGCCGCGGCGCGAAGCAGCTGTCTTACAACTATAACTACGGTCCGTTCTCTGAAGCGATGTTTGGCACCGTCCGCACCCTGCTCGACAAGCCTGAGCTGGTGGCGGATACCTGGCTGAACCTGGCGAGTGCGATCTTCTTCTTCGCCTATCCGCAGCCGCCAAAACCAAGCATGCTGCAGGTTATCGACGGCACCTGGCAGCCAAACGATCACGATAAAGCCAACGGTCTGGTTCCGGGCTTCGGCGTGACCACCCAGATCATCAACGGTGGCGTAGAGTGCGGCGGCCCAACCGAGATTGCCCAGTCTGAAAACCGCATCAAGTACTACAAAGAGTTCGCGAACTACCTGAAAGTGCCTGTTCCGGCGAATGAAGTGCTGGGCTGCGCCAACATGAAGCAGTTCGATGAAGGCGGCGCCGGCGCGCTGAAGATCTACTGGGAGCAGGACTGGGGGTGGAGCCCGGATACGCCGGACGGTAAGACCTACTCCTGCCAGCTGGTGGGGTACCAGACGCCGTTCAGCGCGTTCAAAGAGGGTGACTACACCAACTGCGTTAAGAAGTTCTATAACGTGAACATCATTAACGACGACGGCTCAGCCGTGACCCCAGGGGAAGACAAAACCCCGGCTGACACCACGCCGCCAGCGGATACGACGCCAGCGGAAGATACCACCCCTGTTGAACCGGCTACCGTGAATCACGCCCCTGTGGCGCAGATTGCGGGCCCAATCGGGGCGGTTGAAGCGGGTGCGCAGGTTTCCCTGAGCGCGGAAGGCTCCACTGACGCCGACGGTAACAAGTTGACCTACACCTGGCGTTCCCAGGATGGCCAGACCGTGACCGGTCAGGACAAAGCGGTGGTGACCTTCAAGGCGCCAGAGTCGGCAACGGCTCAGCAGTACGAAATCGGCCTGACCGTCAGCGATGGTGAACTGACCAGCACCACGTCCTACCTGCTGAATGTGAAAGCGAAAGCCGAGTCTAAGGACGAAGGCACTTCCGGCTCTTACGCCGCCTGGAGCGCGAACAGCAAGTACAACGCAGGTGATATCGTGAACAACCACGGTAAACTGTTCCAGTGCAAACCGTTCCCGTACAGCGGCTGGTGTAACAATGCCCCGGCATACTACGAACCCGGCGCTGGCCTGGCGTGGGCTGATGCCTGGACGGCTCTGTAAAAGCAATCGGCAACCTTCGGGTTGCCGTTTTCGTATTTGCACCCTCTGTCTTTTACCGGGTGGCGCTGCGCTTACCCGGCCTACATGAGGCTAAGGGGCGAGGGGTCAGTACGGAGCCGTTGTAGGCCCGGTAAGGCGAAGCCGCCACCGGGCAAAAAGGCTAGCGATGCAGCTTCCCGTGATCCCGCAGCCACGCCGCCGTGCGCATAATCCCTTCATCCAGCGTCACAACCGGTTTATACCCCAGCTCATTCTCCGCCCGCGAAATATCCAGCGTGAAGTCAAAGTTGAGTTTAGAGACGCCGTAATGCGTCAGCGCAGGCTCTTTGGCTGTTTTACTGCCAAAGCGCTCCATGCTGCGGGCAATCATATCCAGCATTGGGTAGGGCACGGAACGGATACGGCAGTTGATCTGCAGCTCGTCGATCAGCCGCTGCACAATGCTGCGCAGCGTGCAGGGTTCGCCGTTAGTGATGTTGTAGGCGCGACCGGAGATCAGCTTATCGCAGTCCGGCTGGCTGGCCAGCCACATGGCGTGAACGGCGTTTTCGTAGTAGGTCATATCCACAAGGGCATCGCCGCCGCGCGGCAGCAGCACGCTGCCGTAATGGTGCATCATCTGCGCCAGACGCGGAATAAATACCTTATCGTGCGGCCCGAACAGGCTCTGCGGACGCAGGACCGTAAAGCGGGTGTGCGGGTTTGACTGCGCCAGCAGGTCGATGACCTCTTCGCTGGCCGCCTTGCTGCGGGCGAACTCGCATGCAAAGCGAGCAGGGCGGAAATCTTCCTGCACGTCACGATGGTGGTGATAGTCGAAATAGAGTGACGGGGAGGAGATATGAATAAAGTTACGCACGCCCCAGGCAACGGCCCATTCCCCCAGACGGCGGGTGGCCCGCACGTTGGCGAGATCGAAGGCTTCCTGGGTCCCCCACGGGGAGGTAAAACTGGAGCAGTGCCATAGCGTGTCGATACCGGCGAGCATCACCTTCGCCTGCGAGGAGACCAGCTCCGTCAGGTCGGCATGGACGAACTCTGCGCCCATTTTTTGCAGCAGCTTACCCATCGCTTCGTTGCGACCGGTAGCCCTGACGCTAATGCCCTTGTTGCGCAGAAATTCGACCGCATTTCGGCCTAAGCCGCTGGTCGCCCCGGTAACCAGTACCTTCATAGCTATCCACTGTGTTGAAAAGAATTTCGTGCGCATTCTTTCGTGAATTACGGCGCTATGCAATGGGAAAGGTGAAAGAAAGAGAGTTTTATTTAGATCTTTTCCGTCTTTTGTTCTGCCCGTTGCGCAATGCGTTTCGCCATTCCCCGGAAGATAAACAGGTGGGCAGGGATCATCAACAGCCAGTAGAACAGACCCGGCATTCCGTGCGGATGCCACCAGGCGCGCACGTCCAGTTCACGATGATCGCCTTTGTCTTTCAGGGTAAAGCAGAGTCGGCCCAGCCCCGGGGCTTTCATGCCGAACAACAGCGCCAGCTGTTTTTCCGGTTCGACGATGATCACCTTCCAGCTGTCGACCGCGTCGCCCACCTCAAGATACGGGCGTGCCGGGCGGCCTTTCGCCAGCCGGTGGCCCACTAGCAGGTCCATCGCCCCGCGCGTTTGCCAGAGGAGATTACCGAAGAAATACCGTTCTTTGCCGCCAATCTGGTTCACCACCTCCCAGAGCGCGGCCAGGCTCGCGGAGGTTTTCACCGTGCAGCCCGCCTGTTTCGGGTAATAACCATACTCAGGCCGCCAGCGGGCAAAGGCCTGGGCGTCGTAGCCCCAGTCGCTGGAGTTCACCAGCTGTTCTTCTTCCTTGAGCGTATTGCGCACGGCATCGTCAAAGCGGATCAGATCCTGAGGAATCAAGGCGCGCAGCGCGCGATCGTCGGCCAGCAGATCGTGCTTCAGCCCCTGGATCAGCGCTTTGGCGGTCGTCGGCGGCACCGAGGTGATGACATTCAAAAACCACACCGAAATCCAGCGCGTCGGGAAGGGAATGGGGATCAGCCAGCGGTGGCGGCCGCTGACGCGCATGAAATGTTCGAACTGCGCCTGATAGCTCAATACTTCAGGACCAGCGGCTTCCAGCACGCGGTGTTGCTCCGCCGGGTGATCCAGCAGGGCCACCAGATAATGCAGGAGGTTCTCCAGCGCAATCGGCGTGGTGCGCGAACGGACCCAGCGCGGCGGCGTGAGCACCGGCAGGTTGTAGACCATATCGCGCATCACTTCGAAGGCGGCAGAGCCGGCGCCGACGATGATCCCGGCGCGAAGTTCGGTGACGGGGATATTGGCCCCCCGCAGGATGTCCGCCGTCAGCTGGCGGGCGCGCAGGTGATCGGACTGCTCGCGTTCAGGTGCCTGAAGTGAACTGAGAAAAATCACCTGCTTCACCGGGGTTTGCAGCAGGGCATCGCGGACGTTCATCGCTACCTGGCGCTCGTGGGCGATAAAATCTCCGCCTTCACCCATGCTGTGCACCAGGTAGTAAAGCGTGTCGACCCCTTCCAGCAGCGCGGGAAGCGCCTTTGGCCAGTTGAGGTCAACGTTGTGACAGGTAACGCCCGGCAAACCGAGTTTTTGCAGGCGTTCGGTATTGCGTGCCGCAGCCAGCACCTGGTGCCCCTGCTGGCTTAACGCCGCGGTGAGATGCTGACCGATATACCCGCTGGCGCCGAGCACCAGAATGCGTTGCGGCACGTGATGCTCCTTATCGCTGTAAAAACGCCTGCCAGTGTTTTACCACGTCGGCCAGCTGCTCGCGGTTGACGTCGAGATGCATGACCAGACGCACCACAGGTGAGGCGTTGATCAGCACGCCACGTGCTTTCATGAACTCGCCAAGCGCAGCGGCGCGATCGTCGCCCACGCGGACGAACAGCATGTTGGTGTCGTGGCGCATCACGTCGGCGCCAATTTCACGCAGCTCGGCCGCCATCCACGCGGCGTTGTCGTGATCGTCCTTCAGGCGCGCCACATTGTTTTTCAGGGCATACAGCCCGGCAGCCGCCAGAATACCCGCCTGACGCATGCCGCCGCCGGTCATTTTGCGCCAGCGGTTGGCGCGCTTGATGTAGTCCGCGTTGCCGACAAGCAGGGAACCCACTGGGGTGCCCAGCCCTTTAGAGAGGCAGATGGTGAACGAGTCGCAATATTGCGTAATTTCTTTCAGCGCGCAGCCGTACGCCACCACGGCGTTGAAGATGCGCGCGCCATCCACGTGCAGACCGAGCCCGCGCTCGCGGGTAAACTCCCACGCCGCCTTCAGGTATTCGCGCGGCAGGACCTTGCCGTTGTGGGTGTTTTCGAGGCTGAGCAGACGGGTGCGGGCAAAATGAATATCATCGGCTTTGATTTTCGCCGCGACTTTATCAAGGGGCAAGGTGCCGTCCGGCGCAGCGTCGATCGGCTGCGGCTGAATGCTGCCGAGCACCGCGGCACCGCCCGCTTCGTAGAGATAGTTATGCGCGCCCTGGCCGACGATATACTCTTCACCGCGCTCGCAGTGGCTGAGCAGCGCCACCAGGTTGGCCTGCGTGCCGGTGGGCAGGAACAGGGCGGCCTCTTTTCCGCTCAGCTCTGCGGCATAGCGCTGCAGTTCGTTGACCGTCGGGTCATCGCCGTAGACGTCGTCCCCGACCGGGGCGGCCATCATCTCTTCGAGCATGGCGCGGCTCGGGCGGGTAACGGTATCACTGCGTAAATCAATCATGGCATGTCCTTATATTTAAAAAGGCGATGCCAGATGTTTTACCTGAGCCAGTTGGTTTTTGCCAGTTCGATCACCTCGTCACCGCGCCCGCTGATGATCGCGCGCAGCATGTACAGGCTAAAGCCCTTGGCCTGCTCCAGCTTGATCTGTGGCGGGATGGCCAGCTCCTCTTTGGCGACGACCACATCCACCAGCACCGGACCGTCGATGGAGAAGGCGCGCTGCAGGGCTTCATCCACCTCGGAGGCATTCTCCACGCGGATGCCGGTGATGCCGCAGGCCTCGGCGATGCGGGCAAAGTTGGTGTCGTGCAGCTCGGTGCCGTCCGTCAGATAGCCGCCTGCCTTCATCTCCATCGCCACGAAGCCCAGCACGCTGTTGTTGAAGACCACGATTTTCAGCGGAAGCTTCATCTGCACCACCGACAGGAAATCACCCATCAGCATGCTGAACCCGCCGTCGCCGCACATCGCCACCACCTGACGCTCCGGCGCTGTCGCTTTTGCGCCCAGCGCCTGCGGCATGGCGTTAGCCATCGAGCCGTGGTTGAACGAGCCGAGCAGTCGGCGTTTGCCGTTCATTTTCAGGTAGCGTGCCGCCCAGACGGTTGGCGTGCCTACGTCGCAGGTAAAAATGGCATCGTCGTCCGCGAAATGGCTGATCTGCTGCGCCAGATACTGCGGGTGAATGGCTTTGTCGCTCGGTTTGGCGAGGTCGTCCAGACCCTTGCGGGCATCGCGATAGTCGCTCAATGCTTTTTCAAGGAATTTGCGGTCCGTTTTCTCTTCCAGCAGCGGCAGCAGGGCGACAAGGGTGGATTTGATGTCGCCCACCAGCGCCATATCGACCTTGCTGTGCGCGCCGATGCTGGCCGGGTTGATATCAATCTGAATGATTTTGGCATCCGTCGGGTAAAACGCGCGGTACGGGAACTGGGTGCCGAGCAGGATCAGCGTGTCGGCGTTCATCATGGTGTGGAAGCCACTGGAAAAACCGATCAGACCGGTCATCCCCACATCGTAAGGGTTGTCGTATTCGACGTGCTCTTTGCCGCGCAGGGCGTGGACGATCGGGGCTTTCAGCTTTCCGGCAAATTCCAGCAGCTCTTTATGCGCGCCCGCACAGCCGCTGCCGCACATCAGGGCGATATTGCTGGCGTAACGCAGCAGTTGCGCCAGCTTTTTCAGCTCCTCCTCGGCTGGCGTCACCACCGGCTGGGGGGCATGGTACCAGTGGGTGCTGGCTCCTTCCGGCGCGGCCTTGAGCGCCACGTCGCCCGGGATAACGACCACGGACACGCCGCGATTCAGCACGGCCTTGCGCATGGCGATCGCCAGAACCTGCGGGATCTGCTCCGGGGATGAAACCAGTTCGCAATAGTGGCTGCATTCACGGAACAGCTCCTGCGGATGCGTCTCCTGAAAATAGCCGCTGCCGATTTCGGAAGAGGGGATGTGGGCGGCAATCGCCAGCACCGGAACGTGGTTACGGTGACAGTCGAAAAGGCCGTTGATCAGGTGCAGGTTACCCGGCCCGCAGGATCCGGCGCAGACGGCCAGCTCACCCGTAAGCTGTGCTTCAGCGCCTGCGGCGAACGCGGCAACCTCTTCATGGCGGGTCGGCATCCATTCAATGGTCTTCATCTTGTTGAGGCTGTCGCTGAGTCCGTTGAGGGAATCGCCGGTGACGCCCCAGATACGTTTTACGCCAGCCTGTTCGAGCGTTTTCGCTATATATGCAGCCACGGTTTGTTTCATGGTTGTCCGTCTCCTTTTTGTGATAACGCTTACAAGCTTAGAAGAAAGTCTCCGTATTGCCCGTCACATCCCCCCAATTAAAAGGTGCTTTTCACGCGTAACGCTTCGGCATAATCTGGTGATACCTCAGTGAAAACAGGAATCATTTCAAATGGTTAAATCATTGTTAATTGCTGTTAATGAAAAGCTATCGTGCGACGATCTTGGCAAACTCTTGTTACGACTTGCCGTCGGCGGGCTGATGCTCTTTCACGGTTTGCATAAGCTGTTTGGTGGGGTGGGCTTTATCAGCGGCATGCTGGTGGAGAAAGGGCTGCCGGGGTTTATTGCCTACGGCGTGTTGATTGGCGAAGTGGTGGCGCCGATCCTGATTATTGTCGGGCTCTTTACGCGCCCGGCCGCGCTGGTGCTGGCGTTTACGATGATCGTGGCGTGGCTGATGGTGGGATTAGATGAGACATTCGCGCTCGACAAGGTCGGGGCATGGGCGATTGAAAGCCTGGTGTACTTCTTTATCGGCTCGCTGGCGGTGGCGTTTTTAGGGGCAGGGCGGTTTGCGCTGGGGAAAGCACCTGCGTGGCGGTAGGGGTTGGAATCTGTTCCGAGGGAAGGGGTCTACGGACCCTTTTTTATTGGTAAGTTTTAAGTTGTTGATTTCAAAACGGTGAATTGTTGGTGATGAAAAAAGGGTTTACGGAGAATTTTAGGGGGATTTCTTTATATCACAAGAAGATAGGTGTAGATTGTTCCAGGTTCACTGCCGTACAGGCAGCTTAGAAAATGTTTATAAGCGCCAGAAACAGCATATGCCGGTTCACTGCCGTACAGGCAGCTTAGAAAACCGGCGCGGAGACGGCCACTACAGCAGCAGAGTTCACTGCCGTACAGGCAGCTTAGAAAGCACTTCAGCCGGGTAAGCGTCGGTGGTTAGGGTCCAATGCCGAACAGGCAGTAGGCACAACGTAGGCCGGGTAAACGCAGTGCCACCCGGCAAAAAAGCCCGGTGGCGCTGACGCTTACCGGGCCTACGAACGAACGTTTATTGTTTATGCGAGGACCAGATCGCCCTGCGGATGGCACGAGCACGCCAGCACGTAACCCTCGGCAATTTCCGCGTCGGACAGCGTCATGGTGCTGGTGACGGTGTACTCCCCGGAAACCACCTTTGTTTTACAGCAGCCGCACACCCCGGCACGGCAGGCCGCCGCCACCGGTACGTTGTTGCTTTCCAGCGCCTCCAGCAGCGTCGTGCCCACGCGGCCAAAGAAGGTCTGCGCAGGCTGCAGTTTGGTGAACTGAATCCCGCTGGTTGCCGCTTCCGCCACCGGCGTGAAGAACTGCTCTTTGAAGAAACGGGTCACGCCGAGCGCTTTCACGTCTTCTTCCACGATAGCCATGTACGGCGCCGGGCCGCAGGTCATCACGGTGCGGTTCGCGATATCCGGCACGCTTTGCAGCAGCTCGCGGCTCAGGCGACCGGGCACAAAACCGTGCGTTGCGTTGTGCTCAGCCACCAGCGTCACCGGATAATCACGCCACTCCTCGGCAAAAATGACATCGTCCGGAGAGCGCACGCTGAAGATCACCTGCACGTCGGCCTGCGGGCGGTTTTTTGCCAGCCAGCGGCGCATTGACATGATCGGCGTCACGCCACAGCCCGCCGCCAGCAGCAGGAATTTATCGTCCGCTTTGTCGTCACAGGTGAATTCACCCTGCGCGTCGGAGAGCCAGATATAATCCCCGCGCTTCACGTCACGGGTCAGCCACTGCGAGCCCGCGCCGTCATCAATGCGGCGGACGGTGAGCGTGATGTATTCGCTCACGCCCGGCGTGGAGGAGAGGGTGTAGGCGCGCAGGGTGTCTGCCGAATGGCGAACGCTAACCAGCGCATACTGACCGGCTCGGTACGGATAGTAGTCGTGGCACAGCAGCGACAGCGTCCACACATCCGGCGTCTCCTGATGGATGTGATGCACCTGCATCCGCCACGGGCAGTGTGAGGTTGGCATGGTCATGAATTACTCCTTACGCGCTCAGCAGCTGCTTCATATCGTCTTCAACGTTGGTCACGGAACGCAGGCCGAATTTCTCGTTCAGCACGGCCAGCAGGTCCGGCGTCAGGAAGCCTGGCGCTGTCGGGCCGGTCACGATGTTGGTCACGCCCAGAGAGAGCAGAGTGAGCAGGATGACAATCGCTTTCTGCTCAAACCAGGAGAGCACCAGGGAGAGCGGCAGATCGTTGACGCCGCAGCCCAGTTTTTCCGCCAGGGTAACGGCAAGAATGATGGCCGAGTAAGCATCGTTACACTGGCCCGCATCGATCAGGCGCGGCAGGCCTTCGATGTTGCCGAAGTCCAGCTTGTTGAAGCGGTATTTACCGCACGCCAGGGTCAGGATCAGGCAGTCTTCCGGCACGCGGGTGGCGAAATCGGTGAAGTAGTTACGCTCGCCGCGCGCGCCGTCGCAGCCGCCGACGAGGAAGATGTGGCGCAGCTTTTCACGGCTGACGAGATCGATCAGCGAGTCAGCGGCGCCGAGCAGGGTTTCACGACCGAAGCCGACGGTGATCAGATGCGGGATCTCGCTGTACGGGAAACCTGCCATCTGCTGCGCTTGCGCTATCACCGGTCCGAAATCGTCACCTTCAAGATGGCTCACGCCCGGCCAACCGACGATGCTGCGGGTCCAGATGCGGTCGTCATACGCGCCCACGGTCGGGTCGATGATGCAGTTAGAGGTCATCACGATAGGTCCGGGGAAGCGGGCAAATTCCACCTGCTGGTTCTGCCAGCCGCTGCCGTAGTTACCGATCAGGTGCTTGAATTTACGCAGCTCCGGATAGCCGTGCGCTGGCAGCATTTCACCGTGGGTATAGACATTAACGCCGGTGCCTTCGGTCTGCTTCAGCAGGTTGTAGAGATCTTTCAGATCATGACCGGAAATCAGGATGCATTTGCCCTCGGTCGCTTTGACGTTGACCTGCGTCGGCGTCGGGTGGCCGTAGGTGCCGGTTTCACCCGCGTCCAGAATGCTCATCACGCGGAAGTTCATCTGGCCGATTTCCATTGAGCATTCCAGCAGCGCGTTCATATCGGCAGGCCAGGTGCCCAGCCACGCCATGATTTTATGGTACTGGGCGTAGATGTCGTTATCGTACTGACCGAGCACGTGCGCGTGTTCCATATAGGCCGCAGCGCCTTTCAGGCCGTACAGGCACAGCAGGCGCAGGCCGAGAATGTTGTCGCCAATCGCTGCTTTGTCTTTGTTTGGGGTGAATTCTGCCGCCTGACGCTGTAGCTCGCCCAGATCGTCGCTCACCAGCTGAAGGTCAGACATCGGGTTTTCCACGCGGGCGTTAGCATCCGCCTTCATGCACTGCGCCTTCAGCGCTTCACGCAGGGCAATGGCTTCGCGGGCATAGCCAACAATGCGCGGAGAGTCGAAGTTAACGTTGGTCAGCGTGGAGAAGAAGGCGCGCGGGGCGAAGCTGTCGACGTAGTGGTCGATGATGCCGTATTCGCGGGCTTTGTACGCCCATGCGGAAAGGCCTTGCAGGGCGGCAATCAGCAGGTCCTGCAGGTCAGATGTTTCTGCGGTTTTGCCGCACATACCCTGTGCGTAAGAGCAGCCATTGCCTGCCGGGGTACGGATGGTTTGTTCACATTGCACACAAAACATAATCACACCTGTTAAAGTTATATTTGATATACATGTTTAAGGTTATGCCTGTGCCAGAACGGAGAAAAGGGCTTTCTGCTACAAAATAGAGGGAGATTGATTTAGCGCAATTTTGGCGGCAGGCACCCTACCGCCAAAGAGGTATCAGGCCGAGAAGACGGCCATCAGAACCGGAACCAGCAGGCTTAAAATAAAGCCGTGAACGATGGCGGCGGGCACCATCTCCAGTCCACCAGATCGTTGCAATACTGGCAGGGTAAAGTCCATCGACGTCGCGCCGCACAGGCCCAGCGCGGTAGAGCGGCTGCGGCGAACCAGCCCCGGGATCAGCATAATGGCGAGCAGCTCGCGCGCCAGATCGTTAAAGAAGGCGGCACTGCCGATGACCGGGCCAAAGGATTCGGTCAGCAGGATACCGGAGAGGGAATACCAGCCAAAGCCTGACGCCATCGCCAGACCGGTTTTCAGCGGCAGATCGAGAATAAAGGCGTTAATGACGCCCGCCACCATGGAACTGGCGACCACAATGACCGCAACCATCATTCCCCGACGGTTTAAAACAATTTGCTTCAGCGTCATGCCATTATTTCGCAGCTGGATACCGATCAGGAACAGCAGGAAAATTAGCGTATATTCACTGGCCTCTGTCGCGTGCTGTAAAAATGCCCAGCCGGTCAGCCCAAGAAGAAAACCGAGCACCACGACGCCGCACAGTTTTAATGATTCCAGCGCCATCGCAATTCGGGAAGGCAGTTTTTCCTGATGATGATGGTTTTTCCACGGAATGGTGCGCTCAAGCCAGAATAATGCGGCGATATTACACAGCAAAATAACCACCACGGTGACCACAGAATAATGCAGGATGGAAAGCAGATTCGACGCCAGATTATCCAGGAAGGCCAGGCTGATCCCCATAAAGAAAAGAATGACGTAAACAATCCAGCTGAGAAAACGGTTGATAAGCCGTAATGCGGATTCTCTGTGCAGCGGGATGAGATAGCCCGCAATCAGGGGCAGCAGAATAATGAGGAGTCCTGAAAACATGAACAGCCGGTCCTTTTGAGTATCTGTTGAGCGCCAGAGACACTACCCAATAAAGACTGTTCAGTAAAGCGGCAATAAAAAAGCCGGGTGGCGGCTGCGCCTTACCCGGCCTACAAGTGCACACTCGCGTGGGTCGGGTAAGCGTTAGCGCCACCCGACACCGCGCGCAATTAATCGCGTTTTTCCAACAGCGTGCGGTACAGCACGCCACCCAGGATACCGCCGATAATCGGCATCACCCAGAACAGCCAGAGCTGCTCAAGCGCCCAGCCGCCCTGGAAGATGGCGACGGCGGTGCTGCGTGCCGGGTTAACGGAGGTGTTGGTAACCGGAATGGAGATCAGGTGGATAAGCGTCAGTGCCAGACCAATGGCAATCGGCGCGAAACCGGCTGGCGCGTGTTTGTCGGTTGCGCCGTGGATCACCAGCAGGAAACCTGCGGTCAGCACAATTTCAATCACGATGGCAGACAGCATGGAATAACCGCCCGGAGAATGCTCGCCGAAGCCGTTAGAGGCGAAGCCGCTGGCCGCCGCGTCGAAGCCAGCTTTACCGCTGGCAATGACGTACAGAACGCCCGCTGCGATAATACCGCCCACCACCTGAGCGACAATATAACCAATTACCTCTTTCGCCGGAAAACGACCGCCGGCCCATAAACCTAATGTCACTGCCGGGTTAAAATGACCGCCGGAAATATGCCCCACGGCAAAGGCCATGGTTAATACGGTTAAACCAAATGCCAGCGCGACGCCGACAAAACCGATACCTAATTCCGGGAATGCTGCTGCCAGAACGGCGCTACCGCAGCCACCAAATACCAGCCAGAATGTACCAAAGCATTCTGCTGCCAATTTTCTAAACATAACCACCTCAAATAATTTTCCGCACGCTTTCCCGCGCGCGGGATATATCGCCATAAAGGGATGACGACTCAAAGAGTCCGTATTTTAGAAACCAATAACACCCCTTCGCCACTTAAATAAATTCGATTAATTTGATTTAAGGCAATGTGATGTCAATCCTTGTTCAAATCAGCGGTAAATAGAGCATAGACCAATTCTTGTCAGGGTGAATGTTGTGCTGTCGTGACAGGGCGCCTCCCGCTATACTGCTGATAACTTAAAGGAAAAAGTGAACATTGCGCGGGGGATTTATGCTTCTCGAACGTGTGGAAATTGTCGGGTTTCGCGGTATTAACCGCCTGTCGCTGCAGCTGGAACAGAACAACGTCCTGATCGGCGAGAACGCCTGGGGTAAGTCCAGCCTGCTGGATGCGCTGACGTTACTGCTTTCGCCCGAAGACGATCTTTATCACTTCGTTCGCGACGATTTCTGGTTCCCCCCCGGCGACGTGACGGGGCGCGAGAAGCACCTGCATATCATCCTGACGTTCCGCGAGTCCGAGCCCGGACGTCATCGCGTGCGTCGCTTCCGCCCGCTGTCACCCTGCTGGGTACCGTGCGATGACGGTTTCCACCGGATATTCTACCGGCTGGAAGGGGAGATGGCGGAAAACGAGGGCGTGTTGACCCTGCGTGATTTTCTTGATGAGAAGGCCAGCCCGATCCCGCTGGACAATATCGACGATCTGGCCCGCCACCTGATCCGCCTGACGCCGGTGCTGCGCCTGCGCGACGCGCGTTTTATGCGGCGTATCCGTAACGGTACCGTACCGAATATGCCGGAAGTGGAAGTCACCGCCCGCGAGCTGGATTTTCTGGCGAGAGAGCTGGTGTCGCGTCCGCAGAATCTGACCGACGGTCAAATTCGTCAGGGGTTGTCCGCAATGGTACAGCTGCTGGAGCACTATTTTTCCGAGCAGGGAACGTCGGAGTCGCGCCACCGCCTCATGCGCCGCCGCTCTCATGACGAACAGCGCAGCTGGCGCTACCTCGATATCATTAACCGGATGATCGACCGGCCCGGCGGTCGTACCCATCGGGTGATTTTGCTGGGGCTGTTTTCAACGCTTCTGCAGGCCAAAGGCACCGTGCGTCTTGACCGGGACGCCCGGCCGCTGCTGCTGGTGGAAGACCCGGAAACGCGCCTGCATCCCATCATGCTCTCCGTGGCATGGCATCTGCTGAACCTGCTGCCGCTCCAGCGCGTTACGACCACCAATTCCGGTGAATTATTATCGCTGACGCCGGTCGAGCACGTCTGTCGTCTGGTGCGTGAATCTTCCCGCGTCTCCGCCTTCCGCTTAGGCCCGGGGGGATTGAACGCGGAAGACGGGCGGCGCATCGCGTTTCATATTCGCTTTAACCGCGCGTCGTCGCTCTTTGCCCGCTGCTGGCTGCTGGTGGAAGGAGAGACGGAAACCTGGGTCATCAACGAACTGGCGCGCCAGTGCGGCCACCATTTTGATGCGGAAGGCATCAAGGTGATTGAATTTGCCCAGTCGGGACTCAAGCCGCTGATAAAATTTGCCCGCCGGATGGGGATCGAGTGGCACGTTCTGGTCGACGGTGATGAGGCGGGCAAAAAATATGCCTCGACCGTGCGTAGCCTGCTGAATAACGAGCGCGAGGAAGAGCGCGACCATTTAACCATGCTGCCCGCGATGGACATGGAGCACTTTATGTATCGTCAGGGGTTCGACGACGTATTCCACCGAATTGCCATGGTGCCGGTCGATGTCCCGATGAACATGCGGCGCGTGATCGCCAAAGCTATTCATCGTTCTTCAAAACCGGATTTAGCCATTGAAGTGGCGACGGAAGCGGGGAGACGGGGCGTGGAGGCGGTGCCGACCCTGCTGCGGAAGATGTTTTCCCGCGTGCTGTGGCTGGCACGCGGGAGAGCGGATTAACGTTGAGTCGCCTGGTTCACCTGCTGAATCAGGCTGTCCAGCAGCGCGTAGCGGCGGCGATATTCGGAGCGTTTTTTGCTCGCAATCTCTTCCATCGGTTTACGCGGCATGACGAGTGGCAGCATGAAGTTGCCGCTATCCTGCTTTTCGCCGCCGATGGAGATCCAGAAACTGTCGTAATCGGCCAACAGTTTCCCCTCTTTTTTCTTGCGGTAGCGCCAGCTGCGATAAATATGGGTGTCGTTACTGACGGCGACAATCTGTTCTACCGGGAAGGCGGTGCCGAGAGTCATGGCAGCTTCGACCAGCAGACGTTTTGGGAACAGACCATGGCAGGCCTTCGTCGCACCCTGGATCAGCTCATGGGGAACGTGGGCTTTTGCGCCCTGCAGGCCGCCGATAAACAGCGTCGATTTTCCCTCAAGCTGGCACAGGGTGAAGGTCATCTCGGCCAGCACCGTATTCTGATGGTCGCAGAAGGCGAGGGTGGCTTCCCCTTCTTTATCCAGAAACGCATCGGCGCACAGGCGGACGGTAAATTGCTCTTCATCTTTACCGGTTAAGGTGAGCAGCGTGAAGCCCTTTTTCGACAGATAGCCCGAGAGCAGCGATGCCGGCATATGGCGGCTCATCGTTTGATAGTGCCAGTTAAGGGACTCAAGGGCCTGCTGGCGATCCATATTCACCGTCAGCCAGGGGCGATGCAGACGGCACGGCAGTCCTGGCTGCACCTGCAGCATTTGCATCAGGCTCGGCTGTTTTGCAAGGCTCGTCAACAGGCGAGCGGTACTTACAGGCGTCGCCAGCGAACGTAGCATGAATTTACGTCGATAGGCGGGGTTTTGCCACGCCAGCCCTGGCGTGAGCTTACCGGAAGCCAGATGACTGAAGAGCTGCCAACCCGATGCAGGCTGTGGCAGGTTTGAAAAAGGTGTATCGACGATGGAAGACATGTTAGATCCTGCTTCTTGATGAAGATCTCCATTTCAGCAGGCGAACGTTCAACGTCTCGTAAACAAATTGTGACGATTTCGGAGAACAGGGGTTTCGTTGAGGAGTCGTTTAGATAGAATCAGCATTTATCATTGCCAGAACATTTATTTGGAATATTTATGAACCTCAAGGGAAAACGCAGAACGCTGTTTCTGCTGCTGGCGGTCGTGGTGTTAGCCGGCGGGTACTGGCTATGGCAGGTGCTGAATGCGCCGGTGCCGCAGTATCAGACGCTGATTGTTCGTCCGGGCGAACTGCAACAAAACGTCCTCGCGACGGGCAAACTTGATGCCCTGCGCAAGGTTGACGTCGGCGCGCAGGTCAGCGGTCAGCTGAAAACGCTGTCGGTTGAGATTGGCGATAAGGTAAAAAAAGGCCAGCTGCTCGGCGTGATCGATCCTGAACAGGCCGAGAACCAGATCCGCGAGGTGGAAGCCACGCTGATGGAGCTGCGCGCGCAGCGTGCGCAGGCGCAGGCAGAGCGTAACCTGGCCCAGGTGACGCTGACCCGTCAGCAGGCGCTGGCCAAAACCCAGGCGATCTCGAAGCAGGATTTAGATACGGCCACCACGGAACTGGCGGTGAAGCAGGCGCAGATTGGCACGATTGACGCGCAAATCAAACGCAACCAGGCCTCGCTGGATACGGCGAAAACCAACCTCGACTACACCAAAATCGTTGCGCCGATGGCCGGGGAAGTGACGCAAATTACCACGCTGCAGGGGCAGACGGTGATTGCCGCGCAGCAGGCGCCCAACATTCTGACGCTGGCGGACATGAGCACCATGCTGGTCAAAGCTCAGGTCTCGGAGGCGGACGTTATCCATCTCAGACCGGGGCAGAATGCCTGGTTTACGGTGCTGGGCGATCCGCAGACGCGCTACGAAGGCGTGCTGAAAGACATTCTCCCGACGCCGGAAAAGGTTAACGACGCCATCTTCTACTATGCCCGTTTTGAAGTGCCGAACCCGCAGGGCGTGCTGCGTCTCGACATGACCGCGCAGGTGCATATCCAGCTGACCGGCGTGAAGAACGTGCTGACCATTCCCCTCTCCGCGCTGGGTGAGTCCGCCGGTGATAGCCGCTATAAAGTGAAAGTGCTGCGCAACGGCGAAACGCGCGAGCGCGAAGTGGTGATTGGCGCGCGCAACGACACCGACGTGGTGGTGGTGAAAGGGCTGGAAGAGGGTGAGGAGGTTATCATCAGCGAAAGCCTGCCCGGAGCCGCGAAATGACGGCATTGCTTGAGCTGAAAGACATTCGCCGCAGCTATCCGTCGGGCGATGGCCCGGTGGAGGTGCTAAAAGGCATCTCCCTTCGGGTGGAGGCGGGCGAGATGGTGGCGATTGTCGGGGCATCGGGCTCCGGTAAATCGACGCTGATGAACATTCTCGGCTGCCTGGATAAACCCACCAGCGGCACGTACCGCGTGGCCGGGACGGACGTCTCAACGCTGGACGGCGACGCGCTGGCGAAGCTGCGTCGGGAGCACTTCGGCTTTATCTTCCAGCGTTACCATCTGCTTTCTCACCTCAATGCCGCGCAGAACGTGGAAGTTCCGGCGGTCTATGCGGGCGTCGAGCGGAAAAAACGCCTCGAGCGCGCGCAGATGCTGCTGACGCGCCTGGGGCTGGCGGAGCGGGTGGAGTATCAGCCCTCGCAGCTGTCCGGCGGCCAGCAGCAGCGCGTGAGTATTGCCCGTGCCCTGATGAACGGTGGGCAGGTGATCCTCGCGGATGAGCCAACCGGCGCGCTCGACAGCCATTCCGGCGAAGAGGTGATGGCGATCCTGCACCAGCTTCGCGATCAGGGGCATACGGTCATTATCGTGACCCACGATCCGCAGGTGGCGGCGCAGGCGGAGCGAATCATTGAGATCCACGACGGCGAGCTGGTCAGCAACCCGCCGCCGCGTGAGTACAGGGCTGCGGCACCGAAAGAAGTGCTTCCGGCATCAACCGGATGGGGGCAATTTTCCAGCGGCTTTCGTGAAGCATTGACCATGGCCTGGCTGGCGATGGCGGCCAATAAAATGCGTACCCTGCTGACCATGCTCGGCATTATCATCGGTATCGCCTCGGTGGTGTCGATTGTGGTGGTGGGCGATGCGGCCAAGCAGCTGGTGCTGGCCGATATCCGCGCAATCGGGACCAACACCATTGACGTCTATCCCGGCAAAGACTTTGGTGACGACGAGCCTCAGTATCAGCAGGCGCTGAAATACGACGATCTGGCGGCCATTCAGAAGCAGCCGTGGGTCAACTCCGCCACGCCTGCGGTGTCGCAAAACCTGCGCCTGCGCGTGGGCAATGTTGACGTGGCGGCCAGCGCGAACGGCGTCAGCGGGGATTATTTCAACGTCTACGGTATGACCTTCAGCGAAGGCGCTACCTTTAACGCCGAACAGCTGGCGGGCAGGGCGCAGGTGGTGGTGCTGGACGCAAACTCGCGCAGGCAGCTTTTCCCCAATAAAGCTAACGTGGTGGGCGAAGTGATCCTGGTCGGCAACATGCCTGCCACGGTCATCGGCGTGGCGGAAGAGAAGCAGTCGATGTTTGGCAGCAGCAAGATCCTGCGCGTCTGGCTGCCGTACACCACCATCTCCGGGCGGATTATGGGCCAGTCCTGGCTCAACTCCATCACCGTGCGCGTGAAGGAGGGCTACGACAGCGCCATGGCCGAACAGCAGCTTGAGCGGCTGCTCACCCTGCGCCACGGGAAGAAAGATTTCTTCACCTGGAATATGGACGGCCTCTTGAAAACGGCAGAAAAGACCACACGTACTCTTCAGCTGTTCCTCACGCTGGTGGCGGTGATTTCGCTGGTCGTCGGCGGTATCGGGGTGATGAACATCATGCTGGTGTCGGTAACCGAGCGTACCCGGGAGATTGGCATCCGCATGGCGGTCGGGGCCAGAGCCAGCGACGTGCTGCAGCAGTTTTTGATTGAAGCCGTGCTGGTGTGTCTGGTCGGCGGTGCGATGGGGATTGCGCTCTCGATGATGATCGCCTTCGCGCTCCAGCTCTTTTTACCCGGCTGGGAGATTGGCTTCTCGCCGGTGGCCATTATTACCGCATTCTTGTGTTCAACCTTTACCGGCATTTTGTTTGGCTGGTTGCCCGCCCGCAACGCGGCGCGGCTGGATCCGGTGGATGCGCTGGCTCGGGAATAACCCGAAAATAAAAATGCCAGCCGATCGGGCTGGCATTTTGACTGCGGGATGTACACAATAAAACAGAGAGCTATGCAACCGTCTCTGCTTCAATGGGGACGATAAGGCTTGCATGATTGCCTTTTGGTCCCTGGTGGACATCGAACCGGACGGACTGCCCGGCTTTGAGCGTTCTGTAACCATCCATCTGAATGGTGGAATAGTGAGCGAAGATATCCTCGCCGCCGCCTTCGGGGCAGATGAAGCCAAACCCTTTGGCGTTGTTGAACCACTTAACAGTACCCATTTCCATGCTTCGACATCCTTCGTAAATCTTATAAGTTAAGATGGAATGAACCGGTGGTGGAGTGGGGGCTGTTCAAAACCTCGCCATCTCACGCTTGTACAATTTAGAGAAACGAAAGACGTCGTCAAGCGTTTGGCACTGGAGATGGGACAATAATCAACCAAAGTTTGAAGCAGTTAACGCTATTGCAACAGTTTGTGACAGACATCGCGGATGACAGTAATAGATGATTGTTATCTAACATCTGAGGTAGATTCAAAGTGGTTATGCAAAATGGGTAAGACCAACGACTGGCTGGATTTTGACCAGCTGGCGGAAGACAAAGTGCGTGACGCGCTAAAACCGCCATCTATGTATAAAGTTATGTTAATGAACGATGATTACACGCCGATGGAATTTGTTATTGACGTGCTACAAAAGTTCTTTTCTTATGATGTAGAACGTGCAACGCAACTGATGCTTACCGTTCACTATCGTGGCAAAGCTATCTGCGGCATCTTCACAGCCGAAGTGGCGGAAACCAAAGTGGCGATGGTGAACGACTATGCGAGGGAGAACGAGCATCCGTTGCTGTGTACGCTGGAAAAGGCCTGATAAGGCATAAAATTGGGGGAGGTGCCTATGCTCAATCAAGAACTGGAACTCAGTTTAAACATGGCTTTCGCCAGAGCGCGTGAGCACCGACATGAGTTTATGACCGTCGAGCATTTACTGCTCGCACTGCTTAGCAACCCATCTGCCCGCGAAGCGCTGGAAGCCTGCTCCGTGGATCTGGTGGCGCTACGTCAGGAACTCGAAGCCTTCATCGAACAAACCACACCGGTGCTGCCTGCCAGTGAAGAAGAGCGCGACACGCAGCCGACGCTCAGCTTCCAGCGCGTGCTGCAGCGCGCGGTATTCCACGTCCAGTCTTCCGGACGTAGTGAAGTGACTGGCGCAAACGTCTTAGTCGCCATCTTCAGCGAGCAGGAGTCACAGGCTGCCTATCTGCTGCGCAAACACGAAGTCAGCCGCCTCGATGTGGTTAACTTTATCTCTCACGGAACGCGCAAAGACGAGCCTAACCAGGCATCGGATTCCAGCAATCAGGTCAATAACAATGAAGAGCAAGCAGGCGGGGAGGATCGTATGGAAAACTTCACCACCAACCTTAACCAGCTTGCTCGCGTTGGCGGTATCGACCCGCTGATTGGTCGCGATAAAGAGCTGGAGCGCGCGATCCAGGTGCTGTGCCGTCGCCGCAAGAACAACCCGCTGCTGGTGGGGGAATCTGGCGTGGGTAAAACCGCGATTGCCGAAGGCCTTGCCTGGCGCATTGTGCAGGGCGACGTACCGGAAGTGATTGCCGACTGCACCATCTACTCGCTGGACATCGGCTCGCTGCTGGCGGGCACCAAATACCGTGGTGATTTTGAAAAACGCTTCAAGGCGCTGTTAAAACAGCTGGAGCAGGACACCAACAGCATCCTGTTTATCGATGAAATCCACACCATCATCGGCGCAGGGGCGGCCTCCGGTGGCCAGGTGGATGCGGCTAACCTGATCAAACCGCTGCTCTCCAGCGGCAAGATCCGCGTGATTGGCTCCACCACCTACCAGGAGTTCAGCAACATCTTTGAGAAAGATCGCGCGCTGGCGCGCCGCTTCCAGAAGATCGACGTGACCGAACCGTCCGTCGAGGAAACGGTGCAGATCATCAACGGCCTGAAGCCGAAGTATGAAGCGCACCACGACGTGCGTTACACCGCGAAAGCGGTGCGTGCGGCGGTGGAGTTGGCGGTGAAATACATCAACGACCGTCATCTGCCGGATAAGGCGATTGACGTGATTGATGAGGCCGGGGCCCGTGCGCGCCTGATGCCGGCCAGCAAGCGTAAGAAAACCGTTAACGTGGCGGATATTGAGTCCGTGGTGGCCCGCATCGCGCGTATCCCTGAGAAGAGCGTCTCTCAGAGCGACCGCGACACGCTGCGTACCCTTGGCAATCGCCTGAAAATGCTGGTCTTTGGTCAGGATAAAGCCATTGAGGCCTTAACCGAAGCGATCAAGATGGCCCGCGCAGGACTGGGGCATGAGCACAAGCCTGTCGGTTCCTTCCTGTTTGCCGGCCCGACCGGCGTGGGGAAAACCGAGGTAACGGTTCAGCTCTCTAAAGCACTGGGCATTGAGCTGCTGCGCTTTGATATGTCCGAGTATATGGAGCGTCACACCGTCAGCCGTTTGATTGGTGCGCCTCCGGGCTACGTGGGCTTTGACCAGGGCGGCCTGCTCACCGACGCGGTGATCAAGCATCCGCACGCGGTACTGCTGCTCGATGAAATCGAGAAAGCGCACCCGGACGTGTTCAACATCCTGCTGCAGGTGATGGACAACGGGACGCTGACCGACAACAACGGGCGCAAGGCGGACTTCCGTAACGTGGTGCTGGTGATGACCACCAACGCCGGGGTACGTGAAACCGAGCGTAAATCCATCGGCCTGATCCACCAGGACAACAGCACCGATGCGATGGAGGAGATCAAGAAGATCTTCACGCCGGAGTTCCGTAACCGTCTGGACAACATTATCTGGTTCGATCACCTCTCTACCGAGGTGATCCATCAGGTCGTGGACAAGTTCATCGTCGAGTTGCAGGTTCAGCTGGATCAGAAAGGCGTGTCGCTGGAAGTAAGCCAGGAGGCCCGCAACTGGCTGGCCGAGAAAGGCTACGACCGTGCGATGGGGGCCCGTCCGATGGCGCGCGTGATTCAGGACAACCTGAAGAAACCGCTGGCGAACGAGCTGCTGTTTGGCTCGCTGGTGGACGGCGGCCAGGTGACCGTGGCGCTGGATCAGGCGAAGAACGAACTGACGTACGATTTCCAGAGTGCAGCGAAGCACAAGCCGGAAGCGGCTCACTGATTTCTTACGTAGGTCTTAAAAACCGGGCAATAGCCCGGTTTTTTTATGCCTGCCTTTCGCCCTCTCCCTGTGGAAGAGGGCTGGGATGAGGCCACCAGGTTGCCAAAAAATACATCCCCCGGCATAGCCAAATTAAAGCCACAAATAAAAAAGGCCGGGTTTAACCCGACCTTTTAAATATTCATCTGCCATTACAGGCGAAAACAATTAGCGACTACGGAAGACAATGCGGCCTTTGCTCAGGTCGTACGGGGTCAGTTCAACAGTCACTTTGTCGCCCGTCAAAATGCGGATGTAGTTTTTGCGCATTTTACCGGAGATGTGCGCAGTTACCACGTGACCGTTTTCCAGCTCTACGCGAAACATGGTATTAGGTAACGTATCAAGTACGGTACCCTGCATTTCAATATTGTCTTCTTTGGCCATCTAATCCTCTGGGGTATCACTACCAAGTTTTGAACCGGCAAGATAATGCCGAAATTCATCAATTAAGTAAAGAATTGCGCGTTTGAAACGCAGCAAAACAGTTTCGGCGCATTGCCCAAGCGTCACGGTACAACCGAACGGAAAGCGCATTCGTAAAGGGGATACAACAGGATAAACGTCAGGACGTTATCTGAAGCGAAGGTCCCAAACGGCGGCGGGGCAACAGGCAGAAGCTACTCTGCGGCGTAATTATAACACCCTCACAAAAAATATGCGGAAAACATTTAGGCATTGGGCATAAAGAGCGTTCTCGGTATCCAGAAGTCGCGCGGGAGCTTTTCCTGACGACTGGCATCCAGATGCTCGATGTACTGGCGTCGCGGTATCTCAACGGCGCCGAGGGAAGCCGTGTGCTCATTGAGCACCTGACAATCGATCAGGCGTCCGCCGCGCTGGGCAAATGCCTGGCAGAAGACCAGCAGCGCTGTTTTCGAGGCGTTAACCGCGCGGGAGAACATCGACTCACCGCAAAACAGCGTCCCCTGCGCCACGCCATACATGCCGCCGACCAGTGCTCCGCCGTCCCACACCTCAATGGAGTGCGCGTAGCCAAGCTCGTGAAGCTGGTGGTAAGCGGTAATGATATCGCGGGTTATCCATGTTCCCTCAAACCGGTCTTCGGCACAGCCTTCAATGACCTGACCAAAGGCGTGGTTCAGGGTGACGCGGTACGGTGATTTTGCATGGAAACGCTTCATGCTGCGGCTCAGGTGAAACTGCTCTGGCCACAGCACGGCACGCGGATCGGGAGACCACCATAAAATCGGGTCGCCGGGAGAAAACCAGGGGAAGATGCCGCGCTGGTACGCCATCAACAGCCGCGCAGGGCTGAGGTCACCACCAAGGGCCAGCAGCCCATTGGGTTCACGCAGCGCCCCTTCTGGAGAAGGGAACGCGATGTTATGACGAGAAAGCTGGACCAGGCGCATGACAGCAAAACTCCAGTACGCGAGTGAGGACGCTACAAATATAGTCTACAGACGCTGTTTAAACTGGAAGTAGCGACCCTGTTTCGCCAACAGCTCTGCGTGACTACCTTGCTCAATAATGTGTCCGTTGTCCATCACAATTATCCGATCAAAACTCGCCAGTCCGCGCAGGCGGTGCGTAACCATCAGGACGGTTTTACCGGTCATGACATTGGCCAGCAAATCAAGGATTTGGCTCTCGGTCGTGGCATCCAGCCCTTCGGTAGGTTCGTCAAGTAGCATCAGCGGCGCATCGTGCAGCAGCGCGCGCGCAATCGCCAGACGGCGCAGCTCTCCGCCGGAAAGCTGACGACCGCCTTCACCGAGCCAGCTGTTCAGTCCATCGCCCTCAAGCAGCTTATGCAGACCGACCTGTTCCAGCACGGCGCGAAGCACATCATCAGAGGCCTCTGGCGCAGCCAGCAGCAGGTTATCGCGCAGGGTGGCGCTAAACAGATGCACCCGCTGCGGAACGACGCTGACGGTTTTGCGCAGGGCCTGCTCGCTGAAATCGGTCAGCAACGTATTATTAAAACGAATCTGACCGCGCTGCGGGTCCCAGGCGCGGGTCAACAGCTGCAGCAGCGTCGATTTACCGCAGCCGGTACGGCCGAGGATCGCAATCCGCTGGCCGGCATTCACAGAAAGGGTGATACCGTCCAGCGCGTTCTGCGCCTGTTTGTCATAGCTGAAGGTAACATCTTCAAGCGTCAGCGCAACCTGCTCAGGGACAGCGGTCTGCCCGGCACTGAACGTGACTTCAGGCTCCTGCTCGGCAATCTGGGTGATGCGCAGGGCAGAGGCGATGACCTGCCCCAGATGCTGGAAGGCGCCCGTCACCGGAGCCAGCGCTTCAAACGCGGCCAGCGCACAGAAAACGAAAAGGGCAATAAGCGGACCCGGCTGTGTGTTTCCCCCAATATCGCCGGAAGCCAGCCACAGCATGGCAATCACCGCCACGCCGCCGATCAGCATCATCAGCGCCTGAGAGAAGGCCGTCAGTTCCGACTGACGGCGCTGGGCCTCATGCCAGTTCAACTCCGTACTTTCCATCCGCGCGCGGTAGCGCTTGCTGGCACCAAAAATGGTCAGCTCTGCCTGCCCCTGAAGCCAGGCGGTCAGCTGCTGGCGGTAGTCCCCGCGCAGGCGCGTCAGGTTTTCCCCGGTGGATTTCCCGGCGCGGTAAAACAGCGGCGGCAGAACGATAAGCGTCAGCAGCATGATCCCGCCCAGCGTCAGCGCAACGGGAACATCCAGAACAGACAGCCCCAGCGTGACCACCACAATCACCACAAACGCGCCCACGATCGGGGAAATCACGCGCAGGTAAAGGTGATCCAGCGTGTCAACGTCCGCCACCACGCGGTTAAGCAATTCGCCCTGACGAAAACGCGCCAGCCCGGCAGGGGAGAGGGGCAGCAGTTTGCTAAAGGTATAGATACGCAGGTGCTGCAGCACGCGGAAAGTGGCGTCGTGGCTGACCAGCCGTTCGAAATAGCGTCCGGCAGTACGGGTGATGGCGGTACCGCGAACCCCGGCGGCCGGAAGCATATAGTTGAAGCTGTATAATCCGGCGAACCCCGCGACGGCCGAGGCCGACAGGAACCAGCCGGAAAGCGTGAGCAGGCCGATGCTGGCGAGCAGCGTGACAATCGCCAGCACAATCCCCAGCGTCAGCATCCATTTGTGGCGTTTATAGAGCGCAAGATAAGGCAGCAGAGCGCGCATCAGATATCCTCCTGACGGTTCGCCAGCAGGGTCGCAAATGGCCCCTGGGCGGCAACGAGAGAGGCGTAGTCGCCTTGCTCAACAATACGGCCGTTTTCCATGACCCAGATCTGGTCCCAGTCGGCAATCCCTTCCAGCTGGTGGGTGACCATCAGGGTGGTTTGCTGCAGGGAGGCGGCGTTAAGCGCTTCCATTACGCGCTGCTCGCTGTGTGCGTCAAGGCTGGCTGCGGGCTCGTCCAGCAGCATAAGCTGGCATGGGTTAAGCAGCGCGCGGGCAACGGCCACACGCTGCGCCTGCCCGACCGACAGCCCGGCGGACTGGTCGCCGACTACGGTATCCACCCCTTGCGGCAGCAGCGGCAGAAATTCGCTGACCCAGGCGCGGTCGAGAACCGATTGCAGCTCATCTTCACGCGCGTCCGGGCGCGCCAGAAGCACGTTTTCGCGCAGCGTCGCGGCGGGAAGCTGCGGGTTTTGGCCTACCCAGCTGAGCTGTTTACGCCAGGCGTCAGGATCGAGGTTACGCAGTTCGGTTTTGTTGATCCGCAGTGAACCCGTGTAGGCCATAAATCCGGACAACGCGTTCAGCAGAGAACTTTTCCCGGAACCGCTGATGCCGACAAGCACCACGCGTTGTCCGGCAGGTAAGGTAAAGTTCAGCGGACCGGCGAGCACTTTGCCTTCGGGCGACAGAATGGAAAAGCCCTGCGCTTCAATGGTCACCGGATCTTTAGCATTCAGCGTGACGTCACCGCGCTCCGGGTGGGCCAGCGGCGTTTCCAGGAACGTTTTCAGGCTATCGGCGGCGCCAACCGCCTGGGCTTTGGCGTGATAGAAGGTCCCCAGATCGCGAAGCGGCTGGAAAAACTCCGGCGCCAGGATCAGCGCCAGGAAACCGGCGGAAAGGGTCACCGCCGTGCCGTAATGGCCGAAATCCAGCGCGCCGAGGTAGGAGAAGCCGAAGTAGACCGCCACGAGGGCAATCGACAGTGAGGTGAAGAATTCCAGTACGCCGGAGGACAGGAAGGCGAGGCGTAACACTTCCATGGTGCGCTGACGGAAGTCCTGCGACGCCAGGCGAATATTTTCGGTTTCTGTTTCACCGCGGCCAAAAATGCGTAACGTCTCCATGCCGCGAAGGCGATCGAGGAAATGACCGCTCAAGCGACCCAATGCCAGGAAGTTTCGGCGGTTGGCATCCGCAGCTCCCATGCCGACCAGCGCCATAAACAGCGGGATCAGCGGGGCGGTGCCCAGCAGAATCAGCGCCGCCATCCAGTTCACCGGGAAGATGGCGATCACGATCAGCAGCGGAACGAAGACGGCAAGGGCCATCTGCGGCAGATAGCGCGCGTAGTAGTCATGCATATCGTCAATCTGCTCAAGGATCAGCGTCGCCCAGCTACCGGCCGGTTTACCCTGGATCCACGCGGGCCCGGCTTCCTGAAGCCTGTCGAGCACCTGACGGCGGATCTCGTAGCGGATGTGCTGTCCGGCGTGAAAACCGACACGCTCACGTAGCCACACCACCCAGGCGCGCAGGATAAAAATCAGGATCAGGACAATAAAGGGCAGCAGGAGCGCTTCGCGTGGAATGTTCTCCATGATCATGTGATTAAGAATGCGGGCCAGCAGCCATGCCTGGGCAACAATCAACAGACCGCTGACGAAACCCAAAAGACGGGAAATCGTAAGCCAGCGGCGGGAAAGAACGCTTTGCTGTTTCAGCCAGCGTGTTAACTCTTGTTGACGGGTTTTTTCCATTGCGTACTTTGCAGGTGACGTTATTAGAAGTTGGGCAGCGCAATGTTACAACGGGGAGACAATAAAGGCGACTTATCGTCGCCTTTATTTACGTTTGTTACTGACTTGTAAAGATTATTTACCTTGTTCAGCCAGTCCATCGAGGTAGCGTTCAGCGTCCAGCGCGGCCATACAGCCGGTGCCCGCAGAGGTGATCGCCTGACGATAAATATGGTCCATCACGTCGCCAGCCGCGAATACGCCCGGGATGCTGGTTTGAGTCGCATTACCGTGAATGCCGGACTGCACTTTGATGTAGCCGTTTTCCAGCTCCAGCTGGCCTTCGAAGATCGCGGTGTTCGGGCTGTGGCCGATAGCCACGAACAGACCCGCCACTTCCAGCGTTTCGACGTTATCGGTGTTCTGGGTATCACGGATACGCAGACCGGCAACGCCCATCTGGTCGCCCGTCACCTCTTCCAGGGTGCGGTTGGTGTGCAGCACGATGTTGCCGCTTGCCACTTTATCCATCAGGCGTTTGATCAGGATCTTCTCCGCGCGGAAGGTCTCGCGACGGTGGATCAGGTGCACTTCAGAGGCAATGTTGGCCAGATACAGCGCCTCTTCCACGGCAGTGTTGCCGCCGCCGATAACCGCGACTTTCTGGTTGCGATAGAAGAAACCGTCGCAGGTGGCGCAGGCAGAAACCCCGCGGCCTTTAAACGCTTCTTCGGATGGCAGACCGAGATAACGGGCAGAGGCGCCGGTAGCGATGATCAGCGCGTCACAGGTGTATTCACCGCTGTCACCCGTCAGGCGGAACGGACGGTTCTGCAGGTCGACCTTGTTGATGTGATCGAACAGAATTTCGGTTTCGAATTTAGCGGCATGCTCGTGCATGCGCTCCATCAGCAGCGGCCCGGTCAGGTCGTTCGGGTCCCCTGGCCAGTTTTCCACTTCGGTGGTGGTGGTCAGCTGACCGCCTTTTTCCATACCGGTGATGAGTACCGGGTGCAGGTTAGCGCGTGCAGCGTAGACCGCCGCGGTATATCCCGCAGGTCCAGAACCAAGGATTAGCAGCTTACTGTGTTTGGCCGTGCCCATGAGATCCCCATTGTTGTTGGCAGACATTTGGCTGGATTGTAGGGAATTTGTTGCCGTAAAAAAAGAGCGCAGCAATTTTGATATCAATCTGTGTAATAGCCGTGGACGATGAATCGCGCGCGATAACATCACGTTTTCTTAAGAAAACCGGTCGTTTATAAGGCAATAAAATGAGGATTAATACCCTGTCGTAATGAATATCCGGCATGTTGTACTAAAAAACGATGTTTTGCTTTGACAATCCCCTGCGCTTTTGCGAAAACATTCAAGGAAGAAAAAAAACCGCGTTAACCGTATGCCGCATAGGCATGCACGTAAATGCCATTTTTACCGGGTCAGTGAAATCTACGCATGGCGTGGACAGACGCCATACGTGATGTCGGTGACAGCCTTCGGGCAACGGTCTTCTTACCAACAGAACCCGAATCCGCATCGCGTCTAATACAAAACCAGGCGATGTGATGACTAACGGGTACAGGCTCTGAACAGTGATGTGCACAGGGTCCAGGCAGGAGTAGGGAAGGAATACAGAGAGACAATAATAATGGTAGATAGCAAGAAGCGCCCTGGCAAAGATCTCGACCGTATCGATCGTAACATTCTGAATGAATTGCAAAAGGATGGGCGTATTTCCAACGTCGAGCTTTCAAAACGTGTGGGACTTTCCCCGACGCCGTGCCTTGAGCGTGTGCGCCGACTGGAAAGACAGGGTTTTATTCAGGGCTATACGGCTCTGCTGAACCCGCATTATCTGGATGCCTCACTTCTGGTATTTGTTGAGATTACTCTGAATCGTGGTGCGCCGGATGTATTTGAGCAATTTAACGCCGCTGTACAAAAACTTGAAGAAATTCAAGAGTGTCATCTGGTGTCCGGTGATTTCGACTACCTGTTGAAAACCCGTGTGCCTGATATGTCCGCCTACCGTAAGCTGCTGGGGGAAACCCTGTTGCGTCTGCCGGGCGTGAACGACACCCGTACTTATGTGGTAATGGAAGAGGTCAAACAGAGCAATCGTCTGGTTATTAAGACGCGCTAACACGGAACAGGTGCAAAATCAGCGTAGTTTGATTACACTCCTGTTAATCCATACAGCAACAGTGCCGGGGAGTCCCGGCGCTGTTGTCCGTTTTAGCAAACAGGCAGGATATGCCTGATACCTGGAGAGCCTTTCTTGAGCCAGGAATACACTGAAGACAAAGAAGTCACACTATCGAAGCTAAGCAGCGGACGTCGTCTCCTCGAGGCTTTGCTGATTGTTATTGCCCTTTTTGCCGTCTGGCTGATGGCAGCCTTACTCAGTTTCAACCCCTCTGATCCCAGCTGGTCACAAACTGCATGGCATGAGCCTATCCATAATTTAGGCGGTGTCCCCGGTGCCTGGCTTGCGGACACGCTGTTTTTCATTTTCGGTGTGATGGCCTACACCCTTCCCGTCATTATCATTGGCGGATGCTGGTTTGCGTGGCGTCATCGTCAGAACGATGATTACATCGACTATTTCGCCGTCTCGCTGCGCCTGATTGGCGCGCTGGCGCTGATTCTCACTTCCTGCGGGCTGGCAGCGATCAATGCGGATGATATCTGGTACTTCGCCTCTGGCGGGGTAATCGGCAGCTTATTAAGTTCCGCGCTTCAGCCGATGCTGCACAGCAGCGGCGGCACGCTGGCGCTGCTGTGCATCTGGGCCGCCGGGCTGACGCTGTTTACCGGCTGGTCTTGGGTGAGCATTGCCGAGAAAATTGGCAGCTTTATCCTCACCATTCTGACCTTCGCCAGTAACCGTACCCGTCGTGACGATACGTGGGTGGATGAAGACGAATACGAAGATGAAGAGGAAGACGATGCGCCTGTGCAGCGTCGCGAGTCTCGTCGTGCCCGAATTCTGCGCGGTGCGCTGGCGCGTCGCCAGCGTGTTGCTGAGAAATTTGCCAACCCGCTGGGCCGTAAAACCGATGCGGCGCTCTTCTCCGGTAAACGCATGGATGAAGACGAGCAGGTTGAGTACCGTGCCGCAGAGACCGCCGTCGATCCTGATGATGTGCTTTTTTCCGGTAGCCGTGCCACGCCGGGTGACTTCGACGAATACGATCCACTGTTGAACGGCCACTCGGTTACCGAGCCGGTTGCGGCTGCCGCCGCCGCGACGACCGCTGCGCAGGCGTATGCCGCGCCTGTCGACGCCGTGATGCCATCCGCGCCGGTCCCGCCGCCGGAATCCGTTATTCAGCAACCTCAGGTTGACTGGCAGACTGCGCCGGGTGTTCATACGCCGGAGCCCGTTATTGCGCCTGAACCTGAAAGCTACATCCCCGTGCAGCAGGAACAGTGGCAGCAGCCTTATCAGCCGCCGCAGCCTGAGTATGCACCGCAGCAATATCAGCAGCCAGTGTCCCAGCCTTATCAGGAGTACGTGCCTGAACCCGTTGAACCTGTGCAGCCTTACGTTGCACCGCAGCCTGAACCTGAGCCTGAAATCGTGGAAGAGGTGAAGCCTGCGCGTCCACCGCTGTACTATTTCGAAGAAGTCGAAGAGCGCCGTGCGCGTGAACGCGAACAGCTGGCCGCCTGGTATCAGCCTGTGCCTGAACCGGTGCAGGAGCCGGTTACGAAGGCGCCTTCTGTTCCGCCGGTCGACCCGACGCCTGCTGTAGCACCCGTAGCGGAAGGCGTTAAGCAGGCTACTGCGGCCGCAGCAGCGGCGGCACCGGTCTTTAGCCTGGCAACAGGGGGCGCACCGCGTCCTCAGGTGAAAGAGGGGATTGGTCCGCAACTGCCTCGTCCTAACCGCGTCCGCGTGCCAACCCGCCGTGAGCTTGCTTCTTATGGCATCAAGCTGCCTTCCCAGCGCATGGCTGAAGAAAAAGCGCGCGAGTCTGAGTACGACGATGATGCTGATGAAATGCAGCAGGACGAGCTGGCCCGCCAGTTCGCTGCGCAGCAGAATCAGCGCTACGGTCAAGACTATCAGCACGACGAACCTGCGCTGGAAGACGAAGATGATGCGGCAGAAGCCGAATTAGCGCGCCAGTTTGCGGCAACGCAGCAGCAGCGTTACTCCGGTGAACAGCCGGCAGGGGCAAATCCATTCTCGCTGTCGGACTTTGAATTCTCGCCGATGAAAGATCTGGTGGATGATGGCCCAAGCGAGCCTTTATTTACCCCGAGCGTGATGCCGGAAGCTGAGCCTGTGCGCCAGCCGTCACCATCGACCTACACACAGCAACCTGTTCAACAGCCGTATGTGCAACCACAGCAGCCGCAGCAACAGCAGTTCCAGCAGCCTGCGCCACAGCCGCAGGAGAGCCTGATTCACCCGCTGCTGATGCGTAACGGTGACAGCCGTCCGCTGCAGCGTCCAAGCACGCCGCTGCCGTCGCTGGATCTGCTGACGCCGCCGCCAGCTGAAGTCGAGCCGGTTGATACGTTTGCGCTGGAGCAGATGGCCCGTCTGGTTGAAGCCCGTCTGGCTGACTTCCGTATCAAGGCGGACGTGGTGAACTACTCGCCGGGTCCGGTGATCACCCGTTTTGAACTGAACCTGGCGCCGGGCGTAAAAGCCGCGCGTATTTCCAACCTGTCCCGCGACCTGGCGCGTTCGCTGTCAACCGTTGCGGTGCGCGTGGTGGAAGTGATACCGGGCAAACCGTACGTTGGTCTTGAGCTGCCGAACAAGAAACGTCAGACCGTCTACCTGCGTGAAGTGCTGGATAACACCAAGTTCCGTGATAACCCATCCCCACTGACCGTGGTGCTGGGTAAAGATATCGCTGGCGATCCGGTGGTGGCAGACCTCGCAAAAATGCCTCACCTGCTGGTCGCGGGTACCACCGGTTCCGGTAAGTCCGTCGGTGTGAACGCCATGATCCTCAGCATGCTCTATAAAGCGCAGCCGGAAGATGTGCGTTTCATCATGATCGACCCGAAAATGCTCGAACTGTCGGTCTATGAAGGTATTCCACATCTGCTGACTGAAGTGGTCACCGACATGAAAGACGCCGCCAACGCCCTGCGCTGGAGCGTGAATGAGATGGAACGCCGCTACAAGCTGATGTCTGCGCTGGGCGTGCGTAACCTGGCCGGCTATAACGAGAAAATCGCCGAAGCGGCGCGCATGGGCCGTCCGATTCCGGATCCGTACTGGAAGCCGGGTGACAGCATGGATGCCCAGCATCCGGTGCTGGAAAAACTGCCTTATATCGTGGTGCTGGTCGACGAATTCGCTGACCTGATGATGACCGTCGGTAAGAAAGTGGAAGAGCTGATTGCCCGTCTGGCGCAGAAAGCGCGTGCGGCCGGTATTCACCTTGTGCTGGCGACCCAGCGTCCTTCCGTGGACGTTATTACCGGTCTGATTAAAGCGAACATTCCGACGCGTATCGCCTTTACCGTATCCAGTAAAATTGACTCCCGTACCATTCTTGACCAGGGCGGCGCAGAGTCGCTGCTGGGAATGGGTGACATGCTCTATTCCGGGCCGAACTCCACCTCTCCGGTGCGTGTTCACGGCGCGTTCGTGCGCGACCAGGAAGTGCACGCGGTCGTGCAGGACTGGAAAGCGCGCGGTCGTCCGCAATACGTTGATGGCATCACCAGCGATACGGAAAGCGAAGGCGGCGGCGGTGGCTTTGACGGCGGTGAAGAGCTGGATCCGTTATTCGATCAGGCGGTAAATTTCGTTACCGAAAAACGTAAAGCGTCTATCTCTGGCGTACAGCGTCAGTTCCGCATCGGCTATAACCGCGCTGCGCGCATCATCGAGCAGATGGAAGCGCAGGGCATTGTGAGCGAGCAGGGGCATAACGGTAACCGCGAGGTGCTGGCTCCGCCACCGTTTGATTAACCTTCCGCGATTGCAAAGAAGGGTAAATCAGCCAAAATTAAGCATTTTCTTCTGTCGCCTGCCTCCGGGCAGGTCCAGAATAGAAGACGGAAACCCCATTTCGGGAAGACGTATTTTAAGGAATAACAATGAAAAAAATCGCCATCGCCTGTGCATTACTCACCAGTTTTGTCGCCAGCAGCGTCTGGGCTGATGCAGCCAGCGACCTTAAAAGCCGACTGGATAAAGTAAGCAGCTTCCACGCCAGCTTCACGCAGAAAGTGACGGACGGCAGCGGCAACGCGGTGCAGGAAGGTCAGGGGGACTTGTGGGTAAAACGGCCAAATCTGTTTAACTGGCACATGACCCAGCCGGATGAGAGCATCCTGGTGTCTGACGGTAAAACCTTATGGTTCTACAACCCGTTCGTTGAGCAGGCCACTGCGACCTGGCTGAAAGATGCCACCAGCAATACGCCATTTATGCTGATTGCCCGTAACCAGGCCAGCGACTGGCAGCAGTACAATATTAAACAGACGGGTGACGAGTTTGTCCTGACGCCGAAAGGCAGCAACGGCAACCTGAAGCAGTTCACCATCAATGTCAGCACCAACGGTACCATTAATCAGTTCGGCGCGGTTGAGCAGGACGATCAGCGCAGCAGCTATCAGCTCAAATCTCAGCAGAACGGCGCCGTTGATGCATCGAAGTTCACCTTTACCCCGCCGAAGGGCGTAACGGTGGACGACCAACGCAATAAGTAAGAGGCGTGAGTGGGCAATCTGTCGCTCGATTTTTCAGATAACGCGTTTCAACCTCTGGCCGCCCGTATGCGGCCAGAAAATTTAGCGCAGTACATCGGTCAGCAGCACCTGCTGGCTGCCGGGAAGCCTTTGCCGCGCGCCATTGAGGCGGGGCATTTGCACTCCATGATCCTCTGGGGCCCCCCAGGCACCGGCAAGACTACGCTTGCAGAAGTGATTGCCCGTTATGCCAACGCGGACGTTGAGCGTATCTCAGCGGTGACGTCCGGCGTGAAGGAGATCCGTGAGGCTATCGAGCGTGCGCGTCAGAACCGCAACGCCGGACGCCGCACCATTCTTTTTGTCGACGAAGTCCATCGCTTCAACAAGAGCCAGCAGGATGCCTTCCTGCCGCATATTGAAGACGGCACGATCTTCTTCATTGGGGCGACCACCGAAAACCCGTCGTTTGAGCTGAACTCGGCGCTGCTTTCCCGTGCGCGCGTTTACCTGCTCAAATCGCTGACGACCGAGGATATCGAAAAGGTTCTCACTCAGGCGATGGACGACAAATCGCGCGGCTACGGCGGACAGGATATCGTTCTGCCTGACGAGACGCGTCGTGCGATTGCCGAGTTGGTCAACGGCGATGCGCGTCGGGCGCTGAACACGCTGGAGATGATGGCCGACATGGCCGAGGTCGACGACGCCGGGAAGCGGGTGCTGAAGCCGGAACTGCTCACCGAAATTGCCGGGGAACGCAGCGCGCGGTTCGATAATAAAGGCGACCGTTTTTACGATCTCATTTCGGCCCTGCATAAGTCCGTGCGCGGCAGCGCGCCGGATGCGGCGCTGTACTGGTATGCGCGTATTATTACTGCGGGTGGCGATCCGCTATACGTCGCGCGCCGCTGTCTGGCGATTGCGTCAGAAGATGTCGGCAATGCCGACCCGCGTGCCATGCAGGTCGCGCTGTCGGCCTGGGACTGTTTCACCCGGGTTGGACCCGCAGAAGGTGAGCGCGCCATTGCGCAGGCGATTGTTTATCTGGCCTGTGCGCCGAAAAGCAATGCCGTCTATACCGCGTTTAAGGCCGCGATGTCTGACGCACGCGAACGCCCGGACTACGATGTACCGGTTCATCTGCGTAATGCGCCGACCAAACTGATGAAAGAGATGGGGTATGGGCAGGAATACCGCTACGCTCATGATGAACCCAATGCCTACGCTGCCGGGGAGGAATATTTCCCGCAGGAGATGGCACAAACGCGCTATTATCACCCCACAAACAGAGGTCTTGAAGGCAAGATTGGTGAAAAGCTCACCTGGCTCGCCGGACAGGATCAAAATAGCCCTATAAAACGCTACCGTTAGTTCAATCGTTGCGGTAATGTTGGCAATTGTATCCTTGTGGCCGCAGGCTGTGGTCACATTTCCTATTTTAATTCGATAAGCACAGGATAAGCATGCTCGATCCCAATCTGCTGCGTAATGAGCCAGACGCAGTCGCTGAAAAACTGGCACGCCGGGGCTTTAAGCTGGATGTAGATAAGCTGCGCGCTCTTGAAGAGCGTCGTAAAGTACTGCAGGTACAAACTGAAAATCTGCAGGCAGAGCGTAACTCTCGATCGAAATCCATCGGCCAGGCGAAAGCGCGCGGGGAAGATATTGAGCCATTACGCCTGGAAGTGAACAAGCTGGGTGAAGAACTGGATCAGGCGAAAGCTGAACTGGATGTTCTTCAGGCCGAAATTCGTGATATTGCCCTGGCTATCCCGAATATTCCTGACGACAGCGTGCCTGTCGGTAAAGATGAAAACGACAACGTTGAAGTGAAACGCTGGGGTACGCCTCGTGAGTTTGACTTCGAGGTGCGCGACCACGTGACGCTGGGCGAAATGCACGCGGGCCTGGATTTTGCGGCAGCGGTTAAGCTGACCGGTTCTCGCTTCGTGGTGATGAAAGGCCAGATTGCCCATCTGCACCGCGCGCTGGCGCAGTTCATGCTGGATCTGCACACCGAGCAGCATGGCTACAGCGAAACCTATGTGCCGTATCTGGTCAACCACGATACGCTGTACGGTACGGGCCAGCTGCCGAAATTTGCCGGCGACCTGTTCCATACCCGTCCGCTGGACGAGGAAGCAGACAGCAGCAACTACGCGCTGATCCCAACCGCGGAAGTGCCGCTGACTAACCTCGTGCGTGATGAGATCATCGACGAAGACGACCTGCCAATCAAACTGACGGCGCACTCTCCGTGCTTCCGTTCTGAAGCAGGATCTTACGGTCGCGACACGCGCGGTCTGATCCGTATGCACCAGTTCGACAAAGTTGAGATGGTGCAGATCGTCCGTCCTGAAGAATCCATGGACGCGCTGGAAGAGATGACCGGCCACGCTGAAAAAGTGCTGGAGCTGCTGGGTCTGCCATACCGTCGTATGGCGCTGTGCACCGGTGATATGGGCTTTGGTGCCTGCAAAACCTTCGATCTGGAAGTGTGGGTACCTGCGCAGAATACTTACCGTGAAATCTCCTCTTGCTCTAACGTCTGGGATTTCCAGGCGCGCCGCATGCAGGCACGTTGCCGCAGCAAATCTGATAAGAAAACCCGTCTGGTGCATACCCTGAACGGTTCTGGCCTGGCTGTGGGCCGTACCCTGGTTGCCGTGCTGGAAAACTATCAGCAGGCAGACGGTCGTATCGAGATCCCTGAAGTGCTGCGTCCATACATGAAAGGCCAGCAGTACATCGGCTAATAATTTGTCTTAAAACAAAAAAGCGCCTCAGGGCGCTTTTTTTATGCCTTTGGTTTGATACGACGCAATAACCTCTCCCTCTAAAGTAGTAATACTCCTTCGAATGAAAGTCAGCATAAAAAGCTGATAACGATAATATTCGTTATATATAAAACTACATAGCGGTTTGCGCCGCCTCTCTTTTCTTTGTGAGCAACCAAAGTGAGTCTCTATGAAAATCAACGCGCCTGAAGCATTAATGGCTGCCGAGGTCACTCGCCGTGGGTTGATGAAAACCACGGCAATAGGCGGCCTGGCAGTAGCCAGTAGTGCCTTCACGCTCCCTTTTACCCGACTGGCGTCGGCGGCAGATGCTCTGTCTCCGGCCACTTCGCCGGAAAAAGTGGTGTGGAGTGCCTGTACCGTTAACTGCGGTAGCCGTTGTCCGCTGCGTATGCATGTGGTGGATGGCGAAATTAAATATGTCGAAACCGACAATACCGGGGACGATAACTACGAAGGGTTACATCAGGTTCGTGCGTGTTTGCGTGGTCGCTCCATGCGTCGCCGCGTCTATAATCCGGACCGCCTGAAATATCCGATGAAGCGTGTCGGTAAGCGTGGGGAAGGTAAGTTCGAGCGGATTAGCTGGGATGAAGCCTACGATATCATCGCCACCAATATGCAGCGCCTTATTAAAGAGTACGGCAACGAATCCATCTACCTGAACTACGGTACCGGGACGCTCGGCGGCACGCTGACCCGTTCCTGGCCGCCGGGAAAAACGCTGGTGGCGCGCCTGATGAACTGCTGCGGCGGTTATCTTAATCACTATGGCGACTACTCCTCGGCGCAGATCGCGGCGGGTCTGAACTACACCTACGGCGGCTGGGCGGACGGCAACAGCCCGTCAGATATCGAAAACAGTAAGCTGGTCGTGCTGTTCGGTAACAACCCGGGTGAAACCCGCATGAGCGGTGGTGGAGTAACCTACTACCTCGAACAGGCTCGCGCCAAATCCAATGCCCGCATGATCATCATCGATCCGCGCTATACCGACACCGGTGCCGGACGTGAAGACGAGTGGATCCCCATCCGTCCCGGGACCGATGCGGCCCTGGTCTCAGCGCTGGCGTGGGTGATGATCACCGAAAACCTCGTCGATCAGCCTTTCCTGGATAAATACTGCGTCGGCTATGACGAGAAAACCCTGCCCGCCAGCGCACCTGCTAACGGTCATTACAAGGCGTATATTCTAGGACAGGGCAGCGACGGCGTGGCAAAAACGCCGGAGTGGGCCTCCACCATCACCGGCATCCCGGCAGAGCGTATCATCCAGCTGGCGCGTGAGATTGGCTCAGCCAAACCAGCCTACATTAGCCAGGGCTGGGGTCCGCAGCGTCATGCGAACGGTGAAATTGCGACCCGTGCCATTTCCATGCTCTCCATTCTGACCGGCAACGTCGGCATTCACGGCGGTAATACCGGCGCGCGTGAAGGCTCATATGAAGTGCCGTTTGAACGTATGCCAACGCTGGATAACCCGGTTCAGACCAGCATCTCCATGTTTATGTGGACCGATGCGATTGAACGTGGCCCGGAAATGACCGCCCTGCGCGACGGCGTGCGCGGTAAGGACAAGCTGGACGTGCCGATCAAGATGATCTGGAACTATGCCGGCAACTGTCTCATCAACCAGCACTCTGAAATCAACCGCACCCATGAAATCCTGCAGGACGACAAGAAGTGCGAGATGATTGTGGTGATCGACTGCCACATGACCTCCTCGGCAAAATATGCCGATATCCTGCTGCCGGACTGCACCGCCTCTGAGCAGATGGATTTCGCGCTGGACGCCTCCTGCGGCAACATGTCCTACGTGATCTTTACCGACCAGGCGATTAAACCGCGCTTCGAGTGCAAAACCATTTATGAGATGACCTCTGAGCTGGCGAAACGTCTAGGCGTTGAGCAGCATTTCACCGAGGGGCGTACTCAGGAAGGGTGGATGCGCCATCTGCATGAACTCTCCCGTAAGGCAATTCCTGACCTCCCTGACTTTGATACCTTCCGCAAGCAGGGGATGTACAAACAGCGCGATCCGGAAGGACACCACGTGGCGTACAAAGCGTTCCGTGAAGATCCGCAGGCGAACCCGCTGACCACGCCGTCGGGCAAAATCGAAATCTATTCCGAAGCGCTGGCAAACATCGCCTCCACCTGGGAGCTGCCGGAAGGGGATGTTATCGATCCGCTGCCGATCTACACGCCGGGCTTTGAAAACTATAACGATCCGCTGACGGCGAAATTCCCGCTGCAGCTGACCGGCTTCCACTATAAAGCGCGTGTTCACTCTACCTACGGTAACGTCGACGTGCTGAAGGCCGCCTGCCGCCAGGAGATGTGGATTAACCCGATGGACGCGAAAGCGCGCGGCATCAGCAATGGCGATCGCGTGCGCATCTTCAACGGTCGCGGCGAGGTGCATATTGAAGCCAAAGTCACCCCGCGCATGATGCCCGGCGTGGTGGCGTTAGGGGAAGGGGCCTGGTACAGCCCGGATGCCAACCGCATCGACCAGGCAGGCAGTATTAACGTACTGACCACACAGCGTCCGTCGCCGCTGGCGAAGGGTAACCCATCCCACACTAACCTTGTCCAGGTTGAAAAGGTTTAAGGAGTAACCGATGACAACTCAGTATGGATTTTTTATTGATTCCAGCCGTTGTACCGGGTGCAAAACCTGCGAGCTGGCCTGCAAAGATTACAAAGACCTGACGCCGGAGGTGAGCTTCCGTCGCATCTACGAATACGCCGGGGGCGACTGGCAGGAAGATAACGGCGTCTGGCATCAGAACGTCTTTGCGTATTACCTGTCAATTGCCTGTAACCACTGTGAAGATCCCGCTTGTACAAAAGTCTGCCCGAGCGGGGCGATGCACAAGCGCGAAGACGGTTTTGTGGTGGTGGATGAAGATGTCTGCATTGGCTGTCGTTACTGCCATATGGCCTGTCCGTACGGCGCGCCGCAGTACAACGCCGCTAAAGGCCACATGACCAAATGCGACGGCTGCCACACCCGCGTAGCGGATGGCAAAAAGCCGATTTGCGTCGAGTCCTGTCCGCTGCGCGCGCTGGACTTCGGCCCGATTGAAGAGCTGCGTCAAAAACACGGTCAGCTTGCCGCCGTGGCACCGCTGCCGTCTGCGCACTTCACGAAGCCGAGTATTGTGATTAAACCTAACGCCAACAGCCGTCCTACAGGTGACACCACCGGCTACCTGGCAAATCCGAAGGAGGTGTGAGATGGGAAGTGGATGGCATGAATGGCCGCTGATGATCTTCACGGTCTTTGGTCAGTGCGTAGCGGGCGGCTTCATTGTGCTCGCGCTGGCGTTATTGAAAGGTCAGCTCAATGCTGAACAGCAGCAGCGTTTAGTGTTGAGCATGTTTGGCCTGTGGGTGCTAATGGGGATCGGCTTTATCGCCTCTACGCTGCACCTGGGTTCGCCGATGCGCGCGTTTAACTCTCTGAACCGCGTGGGGGCCTCATCACTGAGTAACGAGATTGCCAGTGGCGCAATTTTCTTTGCCGTCGGTGGGCTGGGCTGGCTGCTGGCCGCTATGAAGAAGTTGCCTGCGGGTCTGCGAAGCCTGTGGCTGATTGTGACCATGGTGCTGGGCGTGGTGTTCGTGTGGATGATGGTGCGTGTCTATAACACCATCGATACCGTCCCCACCTGGTACAGCGTCTGGACGCCAATGAGCTTCTTCCTGACGATGTTTATTGGCGGGCCGCTGCTGGGCTACCTGCTGCTGCGCGTGGCGGGTGTCGACGGATGGGCAATGCGTCTGCTGCCCGCTGTTTCGCTGCTGGCGCTGGTAGTGAGTGCGATGGTCGCCCTGATGCAGGGTTCTGAACTGGCAACCATTCACAGCTCTATTCAGCAGGCCTCTGCCCTGGTGCCGGACTACGGTGCGCTGATGGCCTGGCGTATCGTTCTGCTGGTCGCCGCGCTGGTATTCTGGATTGCCCCTCAGCTCAAAGGTTATCAGCCGGCGCTGCCGCTGCTATCACTGGCTTTTGTGCTGGTACTGGCGGGTGAACTGATTGGTCGCGGCGTGTTCTACGGGTTGCATATGACCGTTGGTATGGCTGTCGCCAGTTAACGTTGCATTTGGTTATATCAAGCCGGGCCAGAGTGCCCGGCTTTTTCTTTTTTCGATCATGAAATTTTTCGACTGTCGTTTTGTTTTAATTTTGCCCATTAATAAATGAAAACAGAGACATAATTAATATCTATAGCAGGCGTGGCATTAGCAGGATAAGTTTTTTAAATCGACAGGGAACATATTGTGCGAGGCGGCTAAATCAGTGGATTGACTTTGTTTTTGCCAGTGGCATGATGCGCACGAAATCTGAACTTCCTCGCGGTTTTTAATCCATGACCACCTATACCCGGCCAGTGCTGCTGTTGCTCTGTGGCCTGCTTTTGTTGACCCTGGCGATCGCAGTGTTAAATACGCTCGTCCCGCTGTGGCTCGCCCATGAAAACTTACCGACCTGGCAGGTGGGTATGGTCAGCTCATCCTTTTTTACCGGGAACCTGCTGGGTACGCTGGTGACCGGGAGCCTGATCAAGCGCTTTGGCTTTAACCGCAGCTATTATCTGGCCTCGCTGATTTTCGCCGCCGGATGTGCGGGGCTGGGCCTGATGGTCGGCTTCTGGAGCTGGATGGCATGGCGCTTTATCGCCGGTGTAGGCTGCGCGATGATTTGGGTGGTCGTTGAAAGTGCGCTGATGTGCAGCGGCACCTCCCGCAACCGCGGACGCCTGCTGGCTGCCTACATGATGGTTTACTATGTCGGCACCGTGCTGGGACAACTGATGGTGAGCAAGCTGCCAACCGACCTGATGAGCGTTCTGCCGTGGGTAACGGGCATGGTGCTGGCCGCAATCCTGCCGCTGCTCTTTACCCGCATTGTGAACCAGAACAGTGAACACCAGGAAGCAACCCACGTCTGGCCCATGCTGAGGCTGCGTCAGGCGCGTCTGGGCGTTAACGGCTGCATTATCTCGGGGATTGTACTGGGCTCGCTTTATGGCCTGATGCCGCTTTATCTGAACCATCAGGGCGTCAGCGACTCAGGAATTGGCTTCTGGATGGCGGTGATGGTGAGTGCGGGTATTGTTGGACAATGGCCAATTGGCCGTCTGGCTGATCGCTTTGGCCGTCTGCTGGTGCTGCGCGTTCAGGTCTTCGTGGTGATCATGGGATGCCTCGCTATGCTCAGCAATGCCGCGATGGCACCCGCGCTGTTTATTCTTGGGGCGGCAGGTTTCACGCTTTATCCGGTCGCGATGGCGTGGGCCTGTGAGAAAGTTGAGCATCACCAGCTCGTGGCAATGAACCAGGCGCTTTTACTGAGCTATACCATTGGCAGCTTATTAGGGCCGACGTTTACCGCGATGCTGATGCAAAATTATTCCGACAATTTACTGTTTATCATGATCGCCAGCGTGTCGTTTATTTATCTCTTAATGCTGCTGCGTAAAGCGGGCGAACATCCAACGCCGGTGGCACACGCCTGATTAAATAAAAGCCTGTCATCGACAGGCTTTTTTGTCCCTGTCACATATAAGACTTTTACGTATTGTTTGTTTTTCCCGCCTGGCGATAATTCAAATGAGTTCTACCACAAAAAGGCAACAATCATGTCTATACGTCGTTTTTCCACTACCGCACTTGCCGTAGTGTTGTCTTTAACGTTTGCAACGGCTCCGGTCATGGCTAATCCTGGCAACGGGAACGGCGGTGGTCACGGAAACGGTGGCGGACAAGGTAATGGCGGCAATCATGGTAACGGGAATTCTGGTAACTCCGGTAACCATGGTAATAAGCAAAATAGCGGACAGGATAACCCTGGAAAATCGGATAAGAACTTCAAAAACAGCAAAGATGTCGGTAATGACGTTGATGCTCGCGTGAGCTTCGATCATGTCCGTCATCTGGCCGTGAATTACGGCTTAACGGGCTATAAGTCACTGCCCCCGGGGATCGCAAAAAACCTGGCGCGCGGTAAACCACTGCCTCCGGGTATTGCGAAGAAGGCCGTTCCGGCCTCAATGCTGGACCAGCTTCCTTCCTATCCCGGCTACGAATGGCGCGTAGTGGGTGACGACCTGGTCTTAATTGCGCTGAGTACTGCGATTGTGACTTCCGTTATTAACGGCGTCTTTAAATAGAATAAAAAAGGCCCGGTTCTCACCGGGCCTTTTCTTTAATACATCACTTTGTGACCGTACTGTTCAAGAATACCTTTGACGCGTTCCATCGTCTCTTTTTTCGGCGGCTTCACGCCATCAAGCTTGTACTCTTCACCCATGGCCACCCATTTATGTTTACCCAGCTCATGATAGGGCAGAAGCTCGATTTTCTCGACGTTGCCCATGTCGCGGGTAAATTCTCCCAGGCGGTGCGCGGAGTCGTCGTCATCTGACCAGCCAGGAACAACCACGTAGCGGATCCAGGTTTTGATGCCCTTGTCGGCAATGTATTTGGCAAACTCCAGCGTGCGGTGGTTGGAGACGCCCACCAGATTCTGGTGGATCTCATCATTCATCTGTTTGAGATCGAGCATCACCAGATCGGTCACTTCGAGCAGTTCATCAATCACCGGATCGTAGCGACGTACAAAGCCGTTGGTGTCGAGGCAGGTATGAATGCCTTCTTTATGGCAGGCGCGGAACCAGTCGCGGACAAACTCAGCCTGAAGAATGGCTTCACCGCCGGACGCGGTCACACCGCCGCCGGAGGCGTTCATAAAGTGGCGATAGGTCACCACCTCTTTCATCAGATCGTCGACGGTGACTTCTTTACCGCCGTGCGTGTCCCAGGTGTCGCGGTTATGGCAGTACAGGCAGCGCATCAGGCAGCCCTGGAAAAAGGTGATAAAGCGGATACCCGGGCCATCGACGGTGCCACAGGATTCAAAGGAGTGAATACGACCAATAGTTGACATTGCGGTGATATCTCCATCATCGGCCCGTCCGGGGCCTGTGTATGCACAGCTCAAAGCCGGCTGTGTTAAGTCTGTTTTGGCTGTTATCCATTCAGTATAGATAGCGGACAAAAGAGACTGAGGTGGAGAGGGTGCTAAAAAGGCCCCACTGACGTGGAGCCTTTATTGTACGCTTGTTAACGCGTGATTTCAGTCAATTCCACTTACATGGACTGAGTGAAAGTACGGGTGATAACGTCCTGCTGCTGTTCTTTCGTCAGGGAGTTAAAACGTACTGCGTAGCCAGATACGCGGATGGTCAGCTGAGGATATTTCTCAGGATGTTCCATCGCGTCGAGCAGCATTTCACGGTTCATGACGTTCACGTTCAGGTGCTGACCACCTTCGATGGACGCTTCGTGGTGGAAGTAACCATCCATCAGACCCGCGAGGTTAGTTTTACGCACTTCGTCGTCTTTACCCAGCGCATTTGGCACGATAGAGAAGGTATAAGAGATACCATCTTTCGCGTAAGCAAACGGCAGTTTAGCGACAGAAGTCAGAGAGGCAACCGCACCTTTCTGGTCACGACCGTGCATTGGGTTTGCACCTGGGCCGAATGGCGCGCCAGCACGACGACCGTCTGGGGTGTTACCGGTTTTCTTACCATACACAACGTTAGAGGTGATGGTCAGAACAGACTGAGTCGGGATAGCGTTACGGTAGGTAGTCAGTTTCTGAATTTTCTTCATGAAACGTTCTACCAGGTCAACCGCCATGTCATCAACGCGAGAATCGTTGTTACCAAACTGCGGATATTCGCCTTCGATTTCGAAGTCGATAGCCAGACCGTCTTCGTCACGAATTGGTTTAACTTTCGCATATTTGATTGCAGACAGGGAGTCAGCAGCAACGGACAGACCTGCGATGCCACACGCCATGGTGCGGATAACGTCACGGTCGTGCAGCGCCATCAGAGAAGCTTCGTAGCTGTACTTGTCGTGCATGTAGTGGATAACGTTCAGCGCAGTGACGTACTGTTTCGCCAGCCAGTCCATGAAGTGATCCATGCGCTCCATGACTTCGTCATAGTTCAGCACATCGCCTTTGATCGGCTCAGACTTAGGACCAACCTGCATTTTCAGTTTTTCATCAACGCCGCCGTTGATTGCGTACAGCATGGTTTTCGCCAGGTTTGCACGCGCACCGAAGAACTGCATTTGCTTACCAACAACCATTGGGCTTACGCAGCAAGCGATAGCGTAATCGTCGTTGTTGAAGTCCGGACGCATCAGGTCATCGTTCTCGTACTGCAGAGAAGAGGTGTCGATGGACACTTTAGCGGCGAATTTCTTGAAGTTCAGAGGCAGTTTTTCAGACCACAGAACGGTGATGTTCGGCTCCGGAGAAGGACCCATGGTGTACAGGGTGTTCAGGAAGCGGAAGCTGTTTTTGGTCACCAGAGTACGGCCGTCAACGCCCATACCGCCGATGGATTCAGTTGCCCAGATTGGGTCACCGGAGAACAGCTCATCGTATTCAGGGGTACGCAGGAAGCGAACCATACGCAGTTTCATGACCAGGTGGTCAATCATTTCCTGAGCGTCTTGCTCGGTGATTTTGCCTGCTTTCAGGTCACGTTCGATATAGGCATCCAGGAAGGTGGATACGCGACCGAAGGACATTGCTGCGCCGTTCTGAGATTTAACTGCGGCCAGGTAGCCGAAGTAGGTCCACTGGATAGCTTCCTGAGCGTTGGTAGCAGGACCAGAGATATCGCAGCCGTATTTAGCCGCCATCTCTTTGATCTGACCCAGCGCGCGGTGCTGTTCAGCGATTTCTTCACGCAGACGGATAGTCGCTTCCAGGTTTACGCCGTTTTCCAGATCGGACTGCAGGGAAACAAACTGCGCGTACTTGTCTTTCATCAGGAAGTCGATACCGTACAGCGCAACGCGACGGTAGTCACCGATGATACGGCCACGGCCATATGCATCTGGCAGACCAGTCAGAACGCCAGATTTACGGCAGTTCAGAATGTCTTTGGTGTAAACATCGAATACGCCCTGGTTGTGGGTTTTGCGGTATTCGGTGAAGATTTTTTTCAGCATTGGGTCCAGCTCGCGGTTATACGCTTTGCAGGAACCTTCAACCATTTTAATACCACCGAACGGGATGATTGCGCGTTTCAGTGGTGCTTCAGTCTGCAGACCAACGATTTTCTCAAGGGCTTTGTTGATATAGCCAGCATCGTGAGAAGTGATGGTGGAAGCAACGGAGGTGTCAAAATCAACTGGCGCGTGAGTGCGGTTTTCCAGTTTAACGCCTTCCATTACGCTGTCCCACAGCTTGGTGGTCGCGTCAGTTGCGCCAGCCAGGAAGGATTCGTCACCTTCATACGGGGTATAGTTTTTCTGAATGAAGTCACGTACGTTTACTTCATTCTGCCAGTCACCTTTCGCAAAACCTTCCCAGGCTGTGGCTAACTTTTCATTAAGCTCGGACATGTAACACCTACCTTCTTAAGTGGATTTTTTATTTACTGCCTGAGAAAACCATCAATGATGATCGTCGCCACGCAGGTAAATGACCCAGTATGTCAACCCAACTAACAGACCCCCACCGATAATGTTCCCGATAGTGACAGGGATCAGGTTATCAGTAATGAAATTCATAATAGTCAGGTGAGAGAAACTTTCCGGGGATGAACCAACTGCGGTCCAGAACTCCGGGCTCGCAAAGTCGCGGATAACAATGCCCATTGGGATCATGAACATATTCGCGATACTGTGCTCAAAGCCGCTGGCAACGAACATCGCAACCGGCAGAACCATAATTAAGGCTTTGTCCATCAGGCTACGACCCGAGTAGCTCATCCATACAGCCAGGCAGACCATCAGGTTAGCGAGGATGCCGAGAGCAACGGCTTCGATAAATGTGTGGTGCATTTTGTGGTCGGCAGTTTGCAGGACGTTAAGGCCCCAGCCACCGTTGGCGGTCATGTACTCGCCAGAAAGCCACATCAACAAAACAAAGAGCAGACAGCCAACCAGGTTACCCACGTAAACATTAAGCCAGTTACGTGCCAGCTGACCCCAGGTAATTCTTCCGCTCGCCTTTGCCACGACAATCAGCACCGTTGAGGTGAAGAGGTCGGCGCCGCAAATAACGCAAAGAATCAGACCCAGTGAGAAACAAATGCCGCCAATCAGTTTGGCCATGCCGAAAGGCATTCCGGCAGTACCGGTAGTGGCGGTGATGTAGAAGACGAAAGCGATAGAGATGAACACACCAGCCGTGATCGCCAGATAGAACGTCTTCATCGGGTGTTTCGTTGCTTTATAGACACCTGCTTCTTCGGCAACTTTGGCCATCGCAGCAGGGAGTAAAAGATCAAAAGGGTTGTCAGCTTTCACACTAACTCTCTCTTTATTAAGTCGGCGACGAGATACTAACAAAGCATTATAGAAGAGAAATTGATATAGATCATATCTCGCCTGGCTTATAGGCCCGCAATGTGTATGGATTTACAGCAAATGCGGAGTAAGTATTTGATTATCCGTATAAAAATAAATTTTAAAAGTTATGAAAAGAGTTGAATTTTTTCGTTCGGCCACCTCTTTATCAGTTAATTAATATGGAGTATTAACCATAAAAAGTAACAGTAAAGCCCAGATCAATATTATTATATTTACCCGTGTTTAACTTTATTATTACAATCAACAATCATTGCCGAAGGAAATAAAAAAAGGGGCAATGAAATTGCCCCGTAATATAGCCCAGACGATTGAATACGCCTACTGCTGGTAATGTTATGTGCGCTTATTTTGACCAGTAAGCGGCTTTTGCTTTCTGCAGCTTTTCGTAGGCCTTCAGCAGCGACTGATGCGCCGGGAAGGCTTTCAGATCGCTATCAACAGCCTGCAGGCCATAGAACGGCGCTTCGCCGCTCAGGGCTGCGCTGGCTGCTTCAACGGCCTCAGCGCCGTACATTCGCACGAAAGCATTCAGATATTGCAGCGGTTCGCGATCCTCTTCCTGTGCAAGCAGCAGCAGGGTTTGCAGGCAGCGGTAATAGTTGGTGCGCTCGGCAGAGAAGACCGACTGGTTGAACTCCATGGTCCACTCGGTCCAGGCCAGGGCCTGATCCAGATCGCCGCCCGCCAGGGCCAGCATCGCTTTCAACTCACCGATGCGCAGGGTGTACCAGCCGTTGTCTTTACCGGTCGCCAGGCCCAGGAGTTCGCGTACGCGGGTGAAATCATCGTGGCCTTCTTCGTCCAACTGGGCGATCAGGTTCAGATAATCTTCTTTCTCCCATTCGCTGCCCGGCAGAGCCAGCAGCGTTTCGCGCAGATGCGCGCCCATGCTGTTGTTTGCCAGCCACAGGTCTTCCGCCGGATAGATATCAGACATGCCAGGCACGATGATGCGGCACGCGTAAACGCCAAGATGCTCGTAGTCGGCAATGTACACTTCCTGGTCTTCCGCGTTAAAGATCGCCATCAGCGTCGCGAACTCTTCTTCCGTGGTACCGGCAAAGCTCCAGTCCACGAACGGATAGTCCGCGTCCTGCTTGAACATATCCCAGGAAATTAAGCCGCTGGAATCGATGAAGTGGGTTTCGAGGTTGGTATGCTCGGCCACTTCTTCATCGTCAAACGTTGGCGGCGTAAACACGTCGAGATCTTTCAGGCTACGGCCCTGCAGCAGTTCGGTAACGGTACGCTCCAGCGCCACGCCGAAGTCCGGGTGCGCGCCGAAGGAGGCGAAGCAGGTGCCGTTGGTCGGGTTAAACAGCACGACGCAGATTACCGGATACTTGCCGCCCAGCGAGCCGTCATATGCAAAGATTGGGAAACCCTCTGCTTCCAGCTTGGCGATGGATTCCACCACGCCCGGGTAGCGTGCCAGCACCTCTGCCGGAATTTCAGGCAGGCTGATGGATTCGGCAATAATGCGGTTTTTGATATGACGCTCGAAGACTTCAGACAGCCCCTGCACGCGCGCTTCATTGCGGGTGTTACCGGCGGACATGCCGTTAGACACATACAGGTTGCCGACGATGTTCATCGGAATATAGACGGTCTGCTCGTCAGACTGACGGGTAAACGGCAGGGCGCAAATACCGCGATCGTCGTTACCGGACTGCAGATCTATCAGCATGCTGGCGGTCAGTTCGTTTTCCGGATCGTAGAAGGCACGCAGGCGCGCGTCGAGAATTCCTTCCGGCAGTTCATCGTCTTCGGTCAGCGGGAACCATTTTTCGTTCGGATAGTGAACGAACGGGCCGTTGGCGATGGTTTCGCCCAGCCAGAAGTCAGCAAAGAAATAGTTGGTGGACAGACGCTCAAAATACTCACCCAGCGCGGAGGCCAGTGCCGCTTTTTTTGTCGCGCCTTTACCGTTGGTAAAGCACAGGGCACAGTCTTTATCGCGAATATGCACAGACCAGACATGCGGCACCGGATTGAGCCAGGAGGCTTCTTCGATGTTAAAACCCAGGTCGGTCAGTTTCTGCTGGAAGCGAGCGATGGAATCTTCCAGAGCGGCGTCTTTGCCGGGGATAAACGTTTGAGTCATGGTGTTCACTTTTATCGTACGTAAAGCGCGCAATGATACGGGTTTTGCGTGACGGGTGCTATCTCCGGCGAAAATAAAAGACTGGGCTATGCTTATTGTCAGTAACTCACTGTTAAGGCATAGAAAAATGAAAGCATTCGATCTCCAGCGGATGGCGTTTGATAAAGTCCCCCCTGAATTTTTAGGCGAAGTGGCGCTGCGTAGTCTGTATACCTTCGTTCTGGTCTTCCTGTTTCTTAAAATCACCGGTCGTCGCGGCGTGCGGCAGATGTCGCTTTTTGAAGTGTTGATCATCCTGACGCTGGGTTCCGCGGCGGGGGATGTCGCCTTCTATGATGATGTGCCGATGGTGCCGGTCTTCATCGTTTTTGTCTCCCTGGCGCTGCTTTATCGCCTTGTCATGTGGCTAATGTCGAAAAGTGAAAAGCTGGAAGATCTGCTTGAAGGGAAGCCGGTCGTTATCGTCGAGAACGGCCAGCTGGCCTGGGAAAACGTTCAGAGCGCCAATATGACCGAGTTTGAGTTTTTTATGGAGCTACGCCTCAACAGCGTGGAACAGCTCGGGCAGGTGCGTCTGGCGATCATGGAGACCAACGGGCAGATCAGCGTCTATTACTATTCTGACGACGAGGTGAGGCCGGGACTGTGTATCCTGCCGGATATGCTCATTGAGCGTTTCAGAACGGTACCGGAATCCGGCGAGTATGCCTGCGTGAGATGTAGCCATGTGGTCGCGATGCAGCCGGGGGATCGTCAATTATGCCCCCGCTGTGCAAATCCGGAATGGACGAAGGTTAGCCGGGCTAAACGCATCACCTGACAGCCATTTTGTCGGTTTTGTCCTGGCGAGGCGGCAGATTGTTTTGTGTGACGCGGGGCACATTTCACGGGTCATAAGTTTTAGACATTGCGGCGCGTGTCACTGAATGATAAAACCGATATCCACAGTTATAACTTATGGCTTTTAGCGTGGTGAGGGGAAATGGCTCAAGTCTTTAATTTCAGTTCAGGTCCGGCAATGTTACCGGCAGACGTGCTTAAACAGGCTCAACAGGAACTTTGTGACTGGAACGGTCTGGGAACGTCGGTGATGGAAATCAGCCACCGGGGTAAAGAGTTTATTCAGGTGGCGGAAGAGGCAGAAAAGGATTTTCGCGATCTGCTGAATATTCCCTCGAACTACAAAGTATTGTTCTGTCACGGCGGCGGGCGCGGCCAGTTTGCAGGCGTACCGCTAAACATCCTGGGCGATAAAACGACGGCAGACTACGTTGACGCAGGCTACTGGGCGGCCAGTGCGGTGAAAGAAGCGCACAAATACTGCACGCCGAATGTGATTGACGCCAAAGTGACCGTTGACGGCCTGCGCGCCGTGAAGCCAATGAGCGAATGGCAGCTTTCTGATAACGCAGCGTATTTGCACTATTGCCCGAACGAAACCATTGACGGGATTGCCATCGACGAGACGCCGAACTTCGGTAAAGACGTCGTGGTTGCCGCTGACTTCTCCTCCACCATTCTGTCTGCACCAATTGACGTCAGCCGTTATGGCGTGATCTACGCGGGCGCGCAGAAAAATATCGGCCCTGCGGGCCTGACGATTGTTATCGTGCGTGAAGACCTGCTGGGTAAAGCGCATACATCGTGCCCGTCCATTCTTGATTACACCGTGCTGAACGACAACGATTCTATGTTCAACACCCCACCGACGTTTGCCTGGTACCTCTCCGGCCTGGTCTTCAAATGGCTGAAGCAAAACGGCGGCGTGGCGCAGATGGACAAAGTGAATCAGCAGAAAGCCGAACTGCTGTATGGCGTCATCGACAAGAGCGATTTCTACCGCAACGACGTGGCGAAAGCTAACCGTTCCCGCATGAACGTGCCGTTCCAGCTGGCGGACAGCAACCTGGATAAAGTGTTCCTGGAAGAGTCCTTCGCGGCCGGCCTGCACGCGCTGAAAGGTCACCGTGTCGTGGGCGGCATGCGTGCCTCCATCTATAACGCGATGCCGCTGGAAGGCGTTAAAGCGCTGACCGATTTCATGATCGACTTCGAACGTCGCCACGGTTAATTGCGCTGTTTTCACCCCCGTAGCCCTGCTGCGGGGTTTTTATTATGTTGAGTTGAGAGTTAAGTTTTCATGGAATCCCTGACGTTACAACCTATCGCGCGGGTAGATGGCACCATTAATCTGCCTGGTTCAAAAAGTGTCTCGAACCGCGCTCTGCTGCTGGCAGCACTGGCAAACGGCACCACCGTCCTTACAAACCTGCTGGACAGCGATGACGTGCGCCATATGCTCAATGCGCTGAAAGCGTTGGGCGTTCATTACACTCTCTCCGACGATCGTACCCGCTGCGAAGTGACCGGCAACGGCGGCGCGCTGCAGACGGGTGAAGAGCTTGAGCTGTTTCTGGGCAACGCGGGTACCGCGATGCGTCCGCTGGCGGCGGCCCTGTGTCTGGGGCGCAACAACATTGTGCTGACCGGCGAGCCGCGCATGAAAGAGCGTCCGATTGGCCATCTGGTGGATGCCCTGCGTCAGGGCGGCGCGCAGGTCGAGTATCTGGAGCAGGAAAATTATCCGCCACTGCGTCTGCGCGGGGGCTTTACCGGCGGTCACGTTGAGGTTGACGGCAGCGTCTCCAGCCAGTTCCTGACCGCACTGCTGATGACCGCGCCGCTGGCGCCGCAGGATACGGTTATCACGATTAAAGGTGAGCTGGTCTCCAAACCGTATATTGATATCACGCTGCACCTGATGAAAACCTTCGGCGTTGAGGTGGAAAACCAGTCTTATCAGCGTTTTGTCGTGCGTGGGGCGCAGCAGTACCAGTCTCCGGGCAGCTATCTTGTTGAAGGCGACGCCTCGTCGGCATCTTACTTCCTGGCTGCAGGCGCGATCAAAGGCGGTACCGTGAAGGTGACCGGTATTGGTCGCAACAGCGTGCAGGGTGACATTCGTTTTGCGGACGTGCTGGAAAAAATGGGCGCGATTGTGACCTGGGGTGATGACTTCATCTCCTGTACCCACGGCGAGCTGAAGGCCATCGACATGGACATGAACCATATTCCGGATGCGGCGATGACCATTGCCACGGCGGCGCTGTTTGCAAAAGGCACCACCACGCTGCGTAACATCTACAACTGGCGCGTAAAAGAGACTGACCGTCTGTTTGCGATGGCGACCGAACTGCGTAAGGTCGGTGCTGAGGTGGAAGAGGGCGAAGACTACATTCGCGTCACGCCTCCTGCAAAACTGCAGGTTGCCGAGATCGGCACCTACAACGATCACCGTATGGCGATGTGCTTCTCGCTGGTGGCACTGTCCGACAAGCCTGTGACCATTCTCGATCCGAAATGTACGGCGAAAACGTTCCCGGACTACTTTGAACAGCTGGCACGCATTAGCACGCTGGCCTGATGACGCTTGCCGCATCACCTGATGCGGCATTTCCTTACGCTTCCTGACGAACACTTCCGTTCATTTCTTCTACACTCTGCTTCAATCAATCCGTAATTTGCACGCAAAGGTAACAGTTGCGCACGTTGACGCGTATAATGCGCGGCGTTCATGTAAACGGTATGCCTTATTTAAGGAGAAAAAGATGACGGCAATTGCCCCGGTAATCACCATTGATGGGCCGAGTGGCGCAGGGAAAGGGACTCTGTGCAAAGCGATGGCGGAAGCATTGCAATGGCATCTTTTAGATTCGGGAGCAATCTATCGCGTGCTGGCTCTGGCTGCGCTGCATCACCATGTGGACGTGGCGTCAGAAGAAGCGCTGGTTCCGCTGGCTGCGCATCTTGATGTGCGTTTCGTGTCGACCAATGGCAACCTGGAAGTCATCCTTGAAGGGGAAGACGTGAGCGGGGAAATCCGTACTCAGGAAGTGGCGAATGCGGCCTCTCAGGTAGCGGCCTTCCCGCGCGTTCGTGAGGCGCTGTTACGTCGTCAGCGCGCGTTCCGTGAAGCACCGGGTTTGATCGCGGACGGACGCGATATGGGAACCGTGGTATTCCCTGATGCACCTGTGAAAATTTTCCTTGACGCCTCTTCGGAAGAACGCGCTCAACGCCGCATGCTTCAGTTGCAGGAAAAGGGGTTTAGTGTTAACTTTGATCGCCTTTTATCCGAGATAAAAGAGCGCGATGACCGCGATCGTAACCGCGCCGTCGCCCCACTTGTTCCAGCAGAAGATGCATTAGTTCTGGATTCAACCAGTTTAACTATTGAGCAAGTGATTGAAAAAGCGCTACAATATGCGCGCCAAAAACTGGCACTCGCGTAATCGCGACCGATTTAGCAGTACCCCCGCTGCAATGGATTGACGGCGGGTATGTGAAACAACCCCATCCGGCACGGAGCCAGGTGGACGTTAATATTAACCTGAAGATTAAACATGACTGAATCTTTTGCTCAACTGTTTGAAGAATCCTTAAAAGAAATCGAAACCCGCCCGGGTTCCATCGTTCGCGGTGTTGTTGTTGCTATCGACAAAGACGTAGTACTGGTTGACGCCGGTCTGAAATCTGAGTCCGCCATTCCGGCAGAGCAGTTCAAAAACGCCCAGGGCGAGCTGGAAATCCAGGTTGGCGACGAAGTTGACGTTGCTCTGGACGCAGTAGAAGACGGCTTCGGTGAAACCCTGCTTTCTCGTGAGAAAGCGAAACGTCACGAAGCATGGATCACGCTGGAAAAAGCTTACGAAGAAGCTGAAACTGTGGTCGGTGTTATCAACGGCAAAGTTAAAGGTGGCTTCACTGTTGAGCTGAATGGTATTCGTGCGTTCCTGCCAGGTTCTCTGGTAGACGTTCGTCCAGTTCGTGACACCCTGCACCTGGAAGGCAAAGAGCTTGAGTTCAAAGTAATCAAGCTGGACCAGAAGCGTAACAACGTTGTTGTTTCCCGTCGTGCCGTTATCGAATCCGAAAACAGCGCAGAACGCGATCAGCTGCTGGAAAACCTGCAGGAAGGCATGGAAGTCAAAGGTATCGTTAAGAACCTCACTGACTACGGCGCATTCGTTGACCTGGGCGGCGTTGATGGCCTGCTGCACATCACCGACATGGCGTGGAAACGCGTTAAGCACCCAAGCGAAATCGTGAACGTGGGCGACGAAATCACTGTTAAAGTGCTGAAGTTCGACCGCGAGCGTACTCGTGTATCCCTCGGCCTGAAACAGCTGGGCGAAGATCCATGGGTAGCTATCGCTAAGCGTTACCCAGAAGGGACTAAACTGACTGGTCGCGTAACCAACCTGACTGACTACGGCTGCTTCGTTGAAATCGAAGAAGGCGTTGAAGGTCTGGTGCACGTTTCCGAAATGGACTGGACCAACAAAAACATCCACCCATCCAAAGTTGTTAACGTTGGTGATGTAGTGGAAGTGATGGTTCTGGATATCGACGAAGAACGTCGTCGTATCTCCCTGGGCCTGAAGCAGTGCAAAAACAACCCATGGCAGCAGTTCGCGGAAACCCACAACAAGGGCGACCGTGTTGAAGGTAAAATCAAGTCTATCACTGACTTCGGTATCTTCATTGGCCTGGACGGCGGCATCGATGGCCTGGTTCACCTGTCTGACATCTCCTGGAACGTTGCAGGCGAAGAAGCAGTTCGTGAATACAAAAAAGGCGACGAAATCGCTGCAGTTGTTCTGCAGGTTGACGCAGAGCGTGAGCGTATCTCCCTGGGCGTTAAACAGCTCGCAGAAGATCCGTTCAACAACTGGGTTGCACTGAACAAGAAAGGCGCAATCGTAAACGGTAAAGTCACTGCAGTTGACGCGAAAGGCGCAACCGTAGAACTGGCTGACGGCGTTGAAGGTTACCTGCGCGCTTCTGAAGCTTCCCGTGACCGCGTTGAAGATGCCACTCTGGTTCTGAACGTAGGCGACGACGTTGAAGCTAAGTTCACCGGTGTTGACCGTAAGAACCGTGCAATCAGCCTGTCTGTTCGTGCTAAAGACGAAGCTGATGAGAAAGATGCAATCGCAACTGTTAACAAACAGGAAGATGCAAACTTCTCTAACAACGCAATGGCTGAAGCTTTCAAAGCAGCTAAAGGCGAGTAATATCAGGTTCTCAGCATCATTTGCGCTGTAACGCATTTACAGCGCGAAGGATGAGGAGCAAACTTGACAGATTACAGGATTCGTCCTGTAATCAATAACAAAGGGCGGCTACGGCCGCCCTTGTTTAATGAGCTGTTCAGCTAATTGGTTTGAAAGGAACCGGAGGAATCATGACCAAGTCAGAATTGATTGAAAGACTTGCCAGTCAGCAACCGCATATCCCTGCCAAGGCAGTGGAAGATGCCGTAAAAGAGATGCTGGAGCATATGGCCTCCACTCTTGCCCAGGGCGAGCGCATTGAAATCCGCGGTTTCGGTAGTTTTTCTCTGCACTATCGTGCTCCACGTACCGGGCGTAACCCGAAAACTGGTGATAAAGTCGAGCTGGAAGGTAAGTACGTTCCACACTTTAAGCCGGGTAAAGAACTGCGCGATCGCGCCAATATTTACGGCAACTGAGTTTAGCCAGCCGGTTAAACTGGGTTCGAAAGAAAGCACCTGCGGGTGCTTTTTTTGTACCCGTCGCTTTCTTTCTGAAGGTGCCCCGCATTTTCCGTTTCGTTTTCTGCAACCCGTCAAATACCTTGCTGCGCTTGCCGTAAATCGTATTCTCCACGCCTGACGACACGCTCAACCTGCCTGCATACTGCCACCCTGAAACAGGGAGGTGGCAATGGGAATTTCTGCGCTTAGCGTCTGCGCCATTTTGGCGATCGTCCCGTTACTTTGGTTACCTGAACTGCCTTCCCCCTACACCGTGTGGGCAATGTTGGCTGGCGGGATAGTGCTAGCGGTATGGCAAAACAGTCGACTGAGGTATGCGGGTATGACGCTGTTATTTTGTGCCTGGGGCATTTTGGCCGCGCAGGAGAGCGTCTGGCCGATGCAGCATTTAACAACGGGGGCCGTGCAGGCTGAAATAGAGCTCACCGCGACCGACGGCGCCACTCAGCATCAGGGAAGCATTCTAAGCGTCAATGGCAAGCGCTGGTGGGCCTCTACCGGCGTAACGCTGTATGGCAATTATCTGCCGCAAAAGGCGTGTGCAGGGCAGCGCTGGAGCGTGACGCTCAGGCTCAGGCCTGCACACGGCGAACTCAACGACGGCGGTTATGATTCTCAGCGCAGCGCTTTTGCCCGACATCAAACGCTGAGCGGGCGCTTCACCCGTGCGGAGATCGTCGACGGGCGCTGCAGCCTGCGGGCGCAATATCTGATGTCGCTGCAAAACCGACTTTCAGCTTACCGATGGGGAGCGGTTATCCTGGGACTGGGAATGGGTGAACGTCTGGATGTGCCCCGGGAAATAAAAGATCTCATGCGGGAAACCGGCACGCTGCATCTGATGGCGATTTCGGGTCTGCATATCGCGCTGGCAGCCTCTCTCGTCTGGTTACTTGCACGTGGACTCCAGTTCTTATTATCCAGCCACCGCGTCCACTGGCAAATGCCTCTCCTTGCCGGGTTGTTCTTTGCTGCTTTCTACGCCTGGCTTACCGGTTTGCAACCGCCTGCGCTGAGGACGATCATCGCCCTTGCGGTGCTTGCTCTGTTGCGGATTACTGGCCGTCAATGGTCTCCCTGGCAGGTTTGGAGCTGCTGCATCGCGGCGATACTGATTAACGATCCCCTGGCCGTACTTTCGCAGAGTCTGGCTCTGTCAGCCTTTGCCGTCGCCGCGCTGATTTTCTGGTTTCAGTGGCTGCCTCTTCCCGACTGGAATTGGACACGACGGATGCGGCCGCTACTGAACCTGATTTATCTGCAGGTCGGGATGTTGCTGCTGCTCATGCCGTTACAGGTTCTGATTTTCCATGGCTTCAGCCTCTCATCCCTGGTCGCGAATCTCTTTGCCGTGCCCCTGGTAACGTTTGTCTCCGTCCCGCTGATCCTGCTCGGTATGCTGCTCCATTTGCTACCGCTGGCTGCGGTAGAAAGTGCCATCTGGTTTGCCGCCGATAAGTCGCTTGCGGGACTCTTCTGGCTACTGATGCGCCTGCCTGATGGCTGGCAGAATGTCGACCAGCGCTGGCAAGCCCTGGCATTACTGCCGTGGTTGAGTATTATTGCCTGGCGTTTTCGTGCCTGGAAAACCGTTCCTGCCGTTTGTCTTGCAGGCAGTGTCCTGCTGACATTTCCCCTCTGGCGAGCGGAAAAAAGCGAGAGCTGGACGCTGCATATGCTGGACGTGGGGCAGGGGCTGTCCATGGTCATTGAAAGGCAGGGAAAAGCCATTCTTTATGATACCGGGCTCGCCTGGCCGGACGGAGACAGCGCGCAGCGGTTAATTATTCCCTGGCTTCGCTGGCATCACCTACGGCCAGAAGGAGTGATTCTCAGTCATGAACACCTCGACCATGCAGGAGGCCTCGCGTCGTTGCAAAAAGCATGGCCGGATATATGGGTAAGAAGTCCGTTACGCAGGACGGGGCACCGCCCTTGTTTTCGTGGGCAAAAATGGGAATGGCAGGGATTAACCTTCACCGTCCACTGGCCTCCTGAAAATTACCCGGCCCAGGGGAATAACCATTCCTGTGTGGTAAAGGTGGACGATGGGGAGCAAAGCGTTCTGCTAACAGGGGACATTGAAGTGCAGGCGGAACAGGCTATGCTTAGCCATTACTGGCGTCATCTGAGGGCCACGCTCATACAGGTCCCCCATCATGGCAGCAATACCTCGTCTTCATTGCCGCTGGTACAGCGGGTGGAAGGACAAATCGCCCTGGATTCTGCGGCCCGCTATAACGCATGGCACTTCCCGTCGGCAAAAGTCGTTCGACGTTATCGAAAAGAGGGGTATATCTGGCACGATACCCCTCATTCAGGACAAATATCGGTGACATTCTCGCAACATCACTGGCAAATCCGGCGCTTGCGAGAGCAAATTTTACCACGTTGGTATCATCAGTGGTTTGGCGCGCCCGTCGATAACGGGTAGAATATGCGGCTATTTCAACAATGCTGGTTTTTTGAATGCATAACGACAAAGATCTCTCCACGTGGCAAACGTTCCGCCGACTCTGGCCGATGATTGCCCCTTTTAAAGCAGGCTTGATCGTGGCGGGTGTAGCGTTAATCCTCAACGCAGCCAGCGATACCTTTATGCTATCGCTTCTCAAACCGTTACTGGACGACGGTTTTGGTAAAACGGATCGCTCAGTGCTGCTATGGATGCCTCTGGTGGTTATCGGACTGATGATCTTACGCGGTATCACCAGCTATATCTCCAGCTACTGCATTTCCTGGGTATCCGGGAAAGTGGTGATGACCATGCGCCGTCGGCTGTTCAGTCACATGATGGGCATGCCGGTTGCGTTCTTTGACAAGCAGTCAACCGGGACGCTGCTGTCGCGGATCACCTACGACTCCGAGCAGGTTGCCTCTTCCTCTTCCAGCGCGCTGATTACCGTTGTGCGCGAGGGCGCGTCGATTATCGGCCTGTTCGTGATGATGTTCTACTACAGCTGGCAGCTGTCGCTCATCCTTATCGTTCTGGCACCTGTGGTTTCTATTGCTATCCGCGTGGTCTCAAAGCGCTTCCGTAATATCAGCAAGAATATGCAGAATACGATGGGGCAGGTGACTACCAGCGCAGAGCAGATGCTTAAAGGGCATAAAGAAGTGCTGATTTTTGGTGGTCAGGACGTTGAAACGAAACGCTTTGATAAAGTGAGCAACAAAATGCGTCTGCAGGGGATGAAAATGGTCTCGGCCTCTTCTATCTCCGACCCGATTATTCAGCTGATTGCCTCACTGGCGCTGGCGTTCGTTCTGTATGCGGCAAGCTTCCCGAGCGTCATGGAGACGCTGACGGCGGGTACCATCACCGTGGTCTTCTCCTCAATGATCGCCCTGATGCGTCCGCTGAAATCACTGACAAACGTCAACGCCCAGTTCCAGCGTGGGATGGCGGCCTGTCAGACCCTGTTCAGCATTCTGGATTCCGAGCAGGAAAAAGATGAAGGCAAACGCGTCATTGAGCGCGCGAACGGTGACGTTGAGTTCCGCAATGTGACCTTTACCTATCCTGGCCGCGAAACACCGGCTCTGCGCAATATCAACCTGACCATTCCGGCGGGGAAAACCGTTGCGCTGGTAGGCCGTTCCGGCTCGGGTAAATCGACCATTGCCAGCCTGATCACCCGTTTCTACGACATTGACGAAGGTGAAATTCTGTTAGACGGTCACGATCTGCGGGAGTATACCCTGCAGTCGCTCCGTAACCAGGTGGCGCTGGTCTCCCAGAACGTGCACCTGTTCAACGATACCGTGGCAAACAATATTGCTTATGCACGCACTGAAGAGTACAGCCGCGAGCAGATTGAGAACGCCGCACGTATGGCCTACGCGATGGACTTTATCAACAAGATGGATAACGGTCTGGATACCATCATCGGCGAGAACGGTGTACTGCTCTCCGGTGGGCAGCGTCAGCGTATCGCCATTGCCCGAGCGCTGCTGCGCGACAGCCCGATCCTAATCCTGGACGAAGCGACCTCTGCGCTGGATACGGAATCTGAACGCGCGATTCAGTCGGCGCTGGATGAGCTGCAAAAGAACCGCACCTCGCTGGTGATTGCGCACCGTCTGTCGACTATCGAGCAGGCTGATGAAATCGTCGTGGTTGAGGATGGGGTCATTGTTGAACGCGGAAGCCATGCTGTTCTGCTGGAACACCGCGGCGTTTACGCTCAGCTTCATAAGATGCAGTTCGGCGAATGATTGCACGCATCTGGTCCGGTGAATCCCCGCTGTGGCTGCTGCTTTTGCCGCTCTCCTGGCTCTACGGCCTGGTGAGCGGCATTATCCGTCTGCTTTATCGTCTTGGGGTGAAGCGGGCCTGGCGCGCGCCGGTGCCCGTTGTGGTCGTCGGTAATCTTACGGCGGGCGGCAACGGCAAAACGCCGGTGGTGATCTGGCTGGTGGAGCAGTTGCAAAAGCGCGGTATACGCCCGGGCGTGGTATCGCGGGGATATGGTGGTAAAGCGGCGCATTACCCGCTGTTGCTGACGGCGGAAACCACGACGGCTGAAGCGGGTGATGAACCGGTATTGATTTTCCAGCGTACTGGCGCCCCTGTTGCGGTCTCCCCGGTGCGCAGCGATGCCGTCCGGGCCCTGCTTGCCGAACATGCGGTACAGATCATTATCACTGACGATGGTCTGCAGCATTATGCCCTGGCGCGAGATAAAGAGATTGTGGTCATCGACGGGGTTCGCCGTTTTGGGAACGGCTGGTGGTTACCTGCCGGACCCATGCGCGAACGCGCTTCGCGTCTGACGTCCGTGGATGCGGTGATCGTGAACGGTGGTGAGGCGAAAACGGGTGAAATCCCGATGCACCTGCAGCCGGGTCTGGCAATCAACCTGGTGACGGGTGAACGCCGGTCGGTTTCAGAGCTTCCTTCACTGGTAGCGATGGCGGGCATTGGTCATCCGCCGCGCTTCTTCGCGACGCTGGAACAGTGTGGTGCCCGGCTGGAAAAACGCGTTCCGCTGGCCGACCATCAGGCGCTGGTGGAAGGGCAGGTCGCTGCCCTGACCGTACCCGGGCAGTCGCTGATCATGACCGAAAAAGATGCGGTGAAATGCCGTGCCTTTGCGAAAGATAACTGGTGGTATCTGCCGGTTGACGCCGAACTCAGCGGTGAGCAGCCGGAACATTTGCTCAAGGAACTGATTGCGTTGGTGCACTAAAGGCTTACGCGGTTCTGGTGGCGCTTTGACTGACAGGAAAACGCATGTCTTTACCGCAACTCTCGCTCTCAGCCGCACGTAATCTCCACCTTGCCGCGCAGGGGCTGCTCAAAAAGCCCCGCCGTCGCGCGCAGCCTGCCGATATTCTCTCTACCGTACAGCGCATGTCGCTACTCCAGATCGACACCATTAATATTGTGGCACGTAGCCCTTACCTGGTGCTGTTCAGCCGCCTGGGGAGCTATCCTTCTCAGTGGCTGGATGAGGCGCTCAGCAAGGGGGAGTTGATGGAGTACTGGGCGCACGAAGCCTGCTTCCTTCCCCGCAGCGATTTTGCCCTTGTGCGTAACCGTATGCTTGCGCCGGAAAAGATGGGCTGGAAATACCGGCAGGCGTGGATGCAGGAACATGCGGCTGAAATAGAGCAGCTCATCGCGCATATTCAGGAAAACGGTCCTGTACGCTCCGCCGATTTTGAACACCCGCGCAAAGGTACAAGCGGCTGGTGGGAGTGGAAGCCGCACAAGCGTCATCTCGAAGGCCTGTTTACCTCAGGCAAAGTCATGGTGATTGAGCGGCGTAATTTTCAGCGCGTCTACGACCTCACGCATCGCGTGATGCCCCACTGGGACGACGAGCGCGACCTGCTTACCCAGGAGGCGGCCGAGGCCATTATGTTAGAAAACAGCGCCCGTAGTCTGGGGATTTTTCGCTCGCAATGGCTGGCAGATTATTATCGCCTGCGCCAGCCCGCGCTGAAACCGCTGCTGGACATGTGGCAACGCGAACAGCGCGTCATTCCCGTTACCGTGGAAACGCTGGGCGAAATGTGGCTACATGCGGATCTCCTCCCGCTATTGCCTCAGGCCCTGGAGGGGAAACTGCAGGCGACCCACAGCGCGGTATTGTCGCCTTTCGACCCGGTCGTCTGGGACAGAAAACGCGCCGAGCAGCTCTTTGATTTCAGCTACCGGCTGGAATGTTATACCCCGGCCCCAAAGCGCCAGTATGGCTACTTTGTTTTACCGCTCCTGCATAAGGGGCAACTGGTCGGGCGCATGGATGCCAAAATGCACCGCAAGACCGGCACGCTTGAAATCATGGCGCTTTATTTGCAAGAGGGCGTCAGGGTGACGGCCAGCCTGGAAAAAGGGTTAACGTCCGCCATTAGCGAATTCGCGCGCTGGCAGGGGGCCGACGACGTGACGCTGGGCCGGGTACCTGACGGATTGTTTACATCCTGTCGAAGTGGCTGGGAAACAGGCACGCCCTGAAAAAGGAATGTGTTAAGCTTTAGCGATTACCCATACGGAGGAACTATGGATCACCGTTTACTTGAAATTATTGCCTGCCCGGTATGCAACGGCAAACTCTACTACAGCCAGGACAAACAAGAGCTCATTTGCAAGCTGGACAGCCTGGCTTTCCCGCTGCGCGACGGTATTCCTGTATTGCTGGAAAACGAAGCCCGTTCCCTGGTGGCAGAAGAGAGCAAACCATGAGTTTTGTTGTCATAATTCCTGCGCGTTATGCCTCAACGCGTCTGCCGGGTAAGCCGCTGGTGGATATCAACGGCAAGCCGATGATTGTGCATGTCCTTGAGCGTGCGCGTGAATCCGGTGCTGACCGCGTGATTGTTGCCACCGATCATCCGGATGTCGCTCGTGCGGTTGAGGCGGCAGGCGGTGAGGTATGCATGACCCGCGCCGATCACCAGTCCGGCACCGAGCGTCTGGCGGAAGTGGTTGAGAAATGCGGTTTCAGTGATGATACGGTTATCGTAAACGTGCAGGGTGACGAGCCGATGATCCCCGCTGTCATTATCCGTCAGGTGGCCGAAAACCTGGCGCAGCGTCAGGTCGGAATGGCCACGCTGGCGGTACCCATTCATCATGCAGAAGAAGCTTTCAACCCGAATGCGGTGAAGGTCGTCATGGATGCGGAAGGCTATGCGCTCTATTTCTCCCGCGCCACGATCCCGTGGGATCGCGATCGCTTTGCGCTTTCTAAAGAGACCATCGGTGATACCTTCCTGCGTCATATTGGGATCTACGGCTATCGCGCCGGCTTTATTCGCCGCTATGTGGCCTGGGCCCCGAGTCCGCTGGAGCATATCGAAATGCTGGAGCAGCTCCGCGTGCTCTGGTACGGCGAGAAAATTCACGTTGCCGTTGCTGAGGAAGTCCCCGGCACGGGCGTAGACACCCCTGAAGATCTTGAGCGCGTTCGCGCTGAATTGCGTTAATCTTACCGGCATCTCTCCGTTGGGAGAGATGCACTCTCCGGTTTATTTTTCACTTTCTTTTTCCTGATTGATCTCTTCCGGGTGACATCTTCATTAAGGACGCTCATTATAAAAGCAGTAGTCTTAATGGGGGTAATCTCATATGGAACAGCTGCGTGCCGAACTTAGCCATCTGCTGGGTGAAAAGTTAAGCCGGGTCGAATGCGTGAGTGAAAAAGCCGATACCGCGCTCTGGTCGTTGTACGACAGTGAGGGTAACCCAATGCCGCTGATGGCACGGAGTTTCACGTCACCCGGCGTTGCCAGGCAGCTTGCATGGAAAATGTCGATGCTGGCGCGGGAGGGAACCGTGCGTATGCCAACGGTGTACGGCGTGATGACCCATGAGGAACACCCCGGCCCGGACGTACTGCTGATTGAACGTTTACGTGGTGTACCCGTTGAAGCGCCCGCGCGAACGCCGGAACGCTGGGAACAGCTAAAAGACCAGATTGTCGAGGCGCTGCTGGCGTGGCACCGTCAGGATAGCCGCGGACTTGTCGGGCCGGTCGACAGCACTCAGGAAAATCTCTGGCCGCTGTGGTATCGCCAGCGGGTTGAAGTGCTGTGGGGAACGCTTAACCAGTTCAACAATACCGGTTTAACCATGCAGGACAAACGTATTCTCTTTCGCACCCGGGAGTGTTTACCGGCGCTGTTCGAAGGTTTTAACGATAACTGCGTGCTGATCCACGGTAACTTCACCCTGCGCAGTATGCTGAAAGACCCCCGCAGCGATCAGCTCCTGGCGATGGTGGGGCCGGGGATCATGCTCTGGGCTCCGCGTGAATATGAGCTGTTCAGGCTCAGCGACAGCGGGGCGGCGGAAGGTTTGCTGTGGCATTACCTTCAACGCGCCCCCGTTGCGGAAGCGTTTCTCTGGCGGCGCTGGCTCTACCTGCTCTGGGACGAAGTTGCGCAGCTGGTTAACACCGGACGCTTTAATCGCGCAAACTTCGATCTGGCGACTAAATCACTCTTGCCCTGGCTCGCCTGAGGAACCTTTCAGCCACTGCCAGAGGCGTCCGAGCGTCTCATAACCGACGCGATCGCTATGCATCAGCCACATAGGGGACGGGATTACCCGCTCCCACGGATTAAGCGGCGCGTCGATGGCCATCTGGTTCGCCGGTGCGGGAAGCGGGTGCAGGCCCTGTTTTTCAAAGAAAATCATCGCGCGCGGCAGGTGCGAGGCGGAGGTCACCAGTAAGAACGGGGCATCGCCAATCGCCTGCTTCACTGCGGCAGCTTCTTCTTCAGTATCTTTCGGGCTGTCCAGCGTGATGATTGAGGAGCGCGGTACGCCGAGTGATTCCGCGACCCGGGCGCCCGCTTCCGCCGTACTCACCGGGTTCGTTTTGGCCGCCGCGCCGGTGAAGATCATTTTTGATCCCGGATTCGCCAGCCAGAGGCGAATGCCTTCGTTTAGCCGCGGTAGGCTGTTGTTGATCAGGTTTGAGCTGGGGGCCCAGTCAGGATCCCAGGTATATCCGCCGCCCAGCACCACGATGTACGCCGCTTTCTGATTTCCCTGCCATGTCGGGTACCTGTTTTCGATGGGGCGTAACAGACCATCAGCCACCGGCTGCAGGCTCAGCAGCAGCAGGATCAACCAGCCGAACGTGATCAGCGTTTTGCCACTCTTCTGAAAGCGACTGAACCACACCAGCGCCAGCCCCAGCGCGATGATGATGAGCAGCAGCGGAAGGGGAAGCATCATCCCTCCAATGTATTTCTTAAGGGTAAAAAGCATCCTTTTTGGTTCCTTTTTTGACCATATAGCAGGTGATTGACGGTGATATTACACCAGAGAGGTTCATTCTCCGCGCGGGTGTGACAAAATAGCGGTTTTGCAGTTAGCGAGTGGAACTCTCCCAATGCGGGATCGCAATTTTGATGACATCGCGGAAAAGTTTTCGCGCAACATTTATGGCACCACGAAAGGGCAGCTCCGTCAGACGATCCTCTGGCAGGATCTGGACACCATTCTGGCTACCTTTGGTGGTCAAACGTTGCGCGTGCTGGATGCCGGAGGCGGTGAAGGGCAGACGGCCATAAAAATGGCGGAACGCGGTCATCACGTCACGCTTTGCGATCTTTCTGCTGAAATGGTCGCCCGCGCGACGCGTGCGGCAGAAGAGAAAGGTGTGAGCGACAACATGCATTTTATACAATGCGCCGCTCAGGACATCGCACAGCATTTGGAAACCCAGGTTGATCTGATATTGTTTCATGCGGTGCTGGAGTGGGTTGCCGATCCGCTAAGCGTGTTACAAAGCCTGTGGTCGATGTTGCGCCCGGGCGGCACGCTGTCGCTGATGTTCTACAATGCTAACGGCTTCCTGATGCACAACATGGTTGCGGGAAACTTCGACTATGTTCAGGTCGGGATGCCCAAAAAGAAAAAGCGCACGCTTTCCCCGGACTATCCGCGCGATCCACAGCAGGTCTATGGCTGGCTGGAAGCGATTGGCTGGCAGATTGTCGGGAAGACGGGCGTCAGGGTGTTTCATGATTATCTGCGTGAAAAACACAAACAGCGTGACTGTTTTGACACCTTAACAGAATTGGAAACGCGGTATTGCCGTCAGGAGCCTTTTGTCAGCCTTGGCCGCTATATTCACGTCACCGCGCACAAGCCGCAGATGCAAGGATAACCTATGAGTGAATTTTCCCAGACAGTCCCCGAACTGGTTGCCTGGGCCAGGAAAAACGATTTCTCCATCTCGCTGCCGGTAGACAGACTCTCTTTCCTGCTGGCGGTCGCCACGCTGAACGGCGAGCGGCTGGATGGGGAAATGAGCGAGGGTGAACTGGTGGATGCGTTCCGCCATGTCAGTGATGCGTTTGAGCAAACCAGCGAAACCATTAGCGTGCGTGCCAACAACGCAATTAACGATATGGTGCGTCAACGTCTGCTGAACCGCTTTACCAGCGAGCAGGCGGAAGGAAACGCCATCTATCGCCTGACGCCACTGGGCATCGGCATCACCGATTACTACATACGCCAGCGCGAATTTTCCACGCTGCGTCTGTCCATGCAGCTGTCGATCGTGGCCGGTGAGCTTAAGCGCGCCGCCGATGCGGCAGATGAAGACGGTGACGAATTCCACTGGCACCGAAACGTCTATGCACCGCTGAAATACTCGGTGGCGGAAATCTTCGACAGTATCGATCTGACCCAGCGCCTGATGGACGAACAGCAGCAGCAGGTCAAAGACGATATCGCACAGCTGCTGAATAAAGACTGGCGTGCAGCCATCTCCAGCTGTGAACTTCTGCTGTCAGAAACCTCCGGTACGCTGCGTGAGCTGCAGGATACGCTGGAAGCCGCAGGGGATAAGCTGCAGGCGAACCTGCTGCGCATCCAGGACGCGACGCTGGCGCACGACGATCTGCACTTTATCGATCGTTTAGTGTTCGACCTGCAGAGCAAACTGGACCGCATCATCAGCTGGGGCCAGCAGTCGATCGACCTGTGGATCGGCTACGACCGACACGTGCATAAATTTATCCGTACCGCGATCGATATGGATAAAAACCGCGTCTTTGCCCAGCGTCTGCGCCAGTCGGTGCAGACCTATTTCGATGCGCCGTGGGCGCTGACCTACGCCAATGCCGATCGTCTGCTGGATATGCGCGACGAAGAGATGGCATTGCGTGATGAAGAGGTAACCGGTGAACTGCCGCCGGATCTGGAATACGAAGAATTTAACGAAATTCGCGAGCAGCTTGCGGCGATGATCGAAGAACAGCTCGCGGTCTACAAAACCAGACAAGCTCCGCTGGATCTGGGGCTCGTGGTGCGCGACTATCTGGCGCAATATCCTCGCGCGCGCCACTTCGACGTTGCCCGCATTGTGGTAGACCAGGCTGTTCGCCTGGGTATCGCGCAAGCCGATTTCACCGGACTGCCGCCGAAGTGGCAGCCAATTAACGATTACGGAGCCAAGGTACAGGCGCATGTCATTGACAAATATTGAACAAGTGATGCCGGTTAAGCTGGCACAGGCGCTGGCGAATCCGTTATTTCCGGCGCTGGACAGCCAGCTGCGTGCCGGTCGTCACATTGGCTTAGACGAGCTGGATAATCACGCCTTTTTGATGGACTTCCAGGAGTACCTGGAAGAGTTTTACGCCCGCTACAACGTGGAGCTTATCCGCGCGCCGGAAGGGTTTTTCTACCTGCGCCCGCGCTCCACGACGCTGATTCCGCGTTCCGTGCTCTCCGAGCTGGACATGATGGTCGGCAAAATTCTCTGCTACCTCTACCTCAGCCCGGAACGTCTGGCGAATGAAGGGATCTTCACCCAGCAGGAACTTTACGACGAGCTGTTGACGCTGGCAGATGAGGGCAAGCTGCTTAAGCTGGTGAACAACCGCTCCACGGGGTCGGATCTCGACCGTCAGAAACTACAGGAAAAAGTCCGCTCTTCCCTGAACCGTCTGCGTCGTCTGGGGATGGTCTGGTTTATGGGTCACGACAGCAGCAAATTCCGCATTACGGAATCTGTCTTCCGCTTCGGCGCCGACGTGCGTGCGGGCGATGACGCGCGTGAAGCGCAGCTTCGCATGATCCGCGACGGTGAAGCGATGCCGGTGGAAAACCATTTGCAGCTCAATGATGAGCATGAAGAGAATCTGCCGGATAGCGGGGAGGAAGAGTAATGATTGAACGCGGTAAATTTCGCTCACTGACGCTGATTAACTGGAACGGCTTCTTTGCCCGAACGTTCGATCTGGATGAGCTGGTGACGACGCTCTCCGGCGGTAACGGGGCGGGTAAATCCACCACCATGGCGGCGTTTGTCACAGCGCTGATCCCTGATCTGACGCTGCTTCACTTCCGTAACACCACCGAAGCGGGGGCCACAAGCGGTTCCCGTGATAAAGGTCTGCACGGTAAGTTGAAAGCGGGCGTCTGTTATTCGGTTCTGGACGTCATTAACTCCCGCCATCAGCGCGTGGTGGTGGGCGTGCGCCTGCAGCAGGTTGCCGGTCGCGACCGTAAAGTCGACATTAAACCGTTCGCCATCCAGGGGCTGCCAACGTCTGTGCAGCCGACGGCGCTGCTGACGGAAACCCTGAACGAGCGCCAGGCGCGCGTGCTGACGCTGCAGGAGCTGAAAGATAAGCTCGAAGCGATCGAAGGCGTGCAGTTCAAACAGTTCAACTCGATTACAGACTACCACTCGCTGATGTTCGATCTCGGCGTGGTGGCGCGTCGTCTGCGTACCGCATCAGACCGTAGCAAATACTACCGCCTGATCGAAGCGTCCCTGTACGGCGGTATCTCCAGCGCCATTACCCGCTCCCTGCGCGACTACCTGCTGCCGGAAAACAGCGGCGTGCGTAAGGCCTTCCAGGACATGGAGGCGGCGCTGCGTGAAAACCGCATGACGCTGGAAGCGATTCGCGTGACCCAGTCTGACCGCGATCTGTTTAAACACCTGATCAGCGAAGCCACTAACTACGTGGCGGCGGACTACATGCGCCACGCCAACGAGCGCCGCGTCCACCTCGATCAGGCATTAGAATACCGCCGCGAGCTGTTTACCTCCCGCAAACAGCTGGTGGCCGAGCAGTACAAGCACGTCGAAATGGCGCGCGAGCTCGGTGAGCACAACGGTGCTGAAGGTGACCTGGAAGCCGATTACCAGGCCGCCAGCGATCACCTGAACCTGGTGCAGACCGCGCTTCGTCAGCAGGAGAAAATCGAGCGCTATGAAGCGGACCTCGACGAGCTGCAAATTCGTCTTGAAGAGCAAAATGAAGTGGTGGCCGAAGCCGCCGAGATGCAGGAAGAGAACGAAGCCCGCGCCGAAGCGGCCGAGCTGGAAGTGGATGAGCTGAAAAGCCAGCTTGCCGATTATCAGCAGGCGCTGGACGTGCAGCAGACGCGCGCGATCCAGTACACCCAGGCACTGCAGGCCTTACAGCGCGCGAAAGAGCTGTGCCATCTGCCAGACCTGACGCCGGAAAGCGCCGACGAGTGGCTGGATACCTTCCAGGCCAAAGAGCAGGAAGCCACTGAGAAACTGCTGTCCCTCGAACAGAAAATGAGCGTCGCCCAAACGGCGCACAGCCAGTTTGAGCAGGCCTATCAGCTGGTTGTGGCGATTAACGGCCCGCTGGCGCGTAACGAAGCCTGGGACGTTGCCCGCGAGCTGCTGCGCGACGGCGTAAACCAGCGCCATCTGGCCGAGCAGGTTCAGCCGCTGCGTATGCGTCTGAACGAGCTGGAACAGCGCCTGCGCGAGCAGCAGGAGGCCGAGCGTCTGTTGGCCGAATTCTGCAAGCGTCAGGGCAAACATTACGATTTTGACGAGCTTGAGGCCCTGCATCAGGAGCTCGAGGCGCGTATCGCTGCGCTTTCAGACACGGTCTCCAGCGCCAGCGAACAGCGTATGACCCTGCGTCAGGAGCTGGAACAGCTTCAGTCCCGTTCGCAAGCACTTCTGCAGCGTGCCCCGGTCTGGCTGGCGGCCCAGAGCAGCCTTAACCAGCTCAGTGAGCAGTGCGGCGAGCAGTTCGAATCCAGCCAGGAAGTGACCGAATACCTGCAGCAGCTGCTGGAGCGCGAGCGCGAGGCGATTGTTGAGCGTGATGAAGTGGGCGCGCGCAAGCGTGACGTCGACGAAGAAATTGAGCGCTTAAGCCAGCCGGGCGGTGCGGAAGACCCGCGCCTCAATGCCCTGGCAGAGCGTTTTGGCGGCGTACTGCTGTCTGAGATTTACGACGACGTCGGCCTGGACGATGCGCCTTACTTCTCGGCACTGTATGGCCCGTCGCGTAACGCGATCGTGGTGCCGGATCTGTCGCTGATTTCTGAGCAGCTTGCCGGTCTGGAAGATTGTCCGGAAGATCTCTACCTGATCGAAGGGGATCCGCAGTCGTTCGATGACAGCGTATTCAGCGTCGACGAGCTGGAAAAAGCGGTGGTGGTCAAAATCGCCGACCGTCAGTGGCGCTATTCCCGCTTCCCGGAACTGCCGCTGTTTGGCCGTGCCGCGCGCGAAAGCCGCATCGAAAGCCTGCACGCCGAGCGTGAAACGCTGTCTGAACGTTTTGCGACGCTGTCGTTTGACGTGCAGAAAACCCAGCGTCTGCATCAGGCGTTTAGCCGCTTTATCGGCAGCCATCTGGCCGTGGCCTTCGAAGCCGACCCGGAAGCGGAAATTCGCAAACTCAATACCCGCCGTGGCGAACTGGAACGGGCGATTGCCAGTCATGAAAGCGACAACCAGCAGAGTCGCGTCCAGTTCGAGCAGGCGAAAGAGGGCGTCGCGGCCCTTAACCGTATTCTGCCGCGCCTGAATCTGCTGGCAGACGACACGCTGGCCGACCGCGTGGATGAGATCCAGGAGCGTCTGGATGAAGCGCAGGAAGCCGCGCGCTTCGTGCAGCAGCACGGCAATCAGCTGGCGAAGCTGGAGCCGGTTGTCTCTGTCCTGCAGAGCGACCCGGAACAGTTCGAGCAGTTAAAAGAAGATTATGCCTGGTCACAGCAGGTGCAGCGCGAAGCGCGTCAGCAGGCGTTTGCCCTGACGGAAGTGGTGCAGCGTCGCGCCCATTTCGGCTACTCCGATTCGGCGGAAATGCTGAGCGGTAACAGCGATCTGAATGAAAAGCTGCGTCAGCGCCTTGAGCAGGCGGAAGCGGAGCGTACCCGCGCCCGCGAAGCGATGCGCAGCCACTCCGCTCAGTTGAACCAGTACAACCAGGTGCTGGCCTCGCTGAAAAGCTCCTTCGATACCAAGAAAGAGCTGTTAAACGACCTGCAGAAAGAGCTTCAGGATATCGGCGTCCGTGCCGACAGCGGGGCGGAAGAGCGCGCGCGCATTCGTCGTGACGAGCTGCATGCTCAGCTCAGCAACAACCGCGCGCGTCGCAATCAGCTGGAAAAAGCGCTCACCTTCTGCGAAGCAGAAATGGATAACCTGACCCGTCGCCTGCGCAAGCTGGAGCGCGACTACTTTGAGATGCGCGAGCAGGTCGTGACCGCGAAGGCGGGCTGGTGCGCGGTAATGCGCATGGTGAAAGACAATAACGTTGAGCGTCGTCTGCACCGTCGCGAGCTGGCGTATCTCTCTGCCGATGAGCTGCGTTCCATGTCGGATAAGGCGCTGGGTGCGCTGCGTCTGGCGGTGGCGGATAACGAACACCTGCGCGATGTCCTGCGTATGTCAGAAGATCCGAAACGCCCTGAACGTAAAATCCAGTTCTTCGTGGCGGTTTACCAGCACCTGCGCGAGCGTATTCGTCAGGACATTATCCGTACCGACGATCCGGTCGAAGCCATTGAGCAGATGGAAATCGAGCTGGGGCGCCTGACGGAAGAGCTGACTTCTCGCGAGCAGAAGCTGGCGATCAGCTCCCGCAGCGTGGCGAATATCATCCGCAAAACCATTCAGCGCGAGCAGAACCGTATCCGCCAGCTGAACCAGGGTCTGCAGAACGTGTCGTTTGGCCAGGTGAACAGCGTGCGCCTCAACGTCAACGTGCGTGAAGCCCACGCGACGCTGCTGGAAGTGCTGTCTGAGCAGCACGAGCAGCACCAGGATCTGTTCAACAGCAACCGTCTGACTTTCTCCGAAGCGCTGGCGAAACTGTATCAGCGCCTGAACCCGCAGATTGATATGGGACAGCGTACGCCGCAAACCATCGGGGAAGAGCTGCTGGATTACCGTAACTACCTGGAAATGGAGGTAGAGGTAAACCGTGGTTCAGACGGCTGGCTGCGTGCGGAATCCGGGGCGCTCTCTACCGGTGAAGCGATCGGTACCGGGATGTCAATTCTGGTGATGGTGGTACAGAGCTGGGAAGACGAAGCGCGCCGCCTGCGCGGCAAAGATATCTCCCCATGCCGACTGCTGTTCCTGGATGAGGCGGCGCGTCTTGATGCGCGCTCCATTGCCACGCTGTTTGAGCTTTGCGAACGTCTCGATATGCAGCTCATCATTGCGGCACCGGAGAACATCAGCCCTGAAAAAGGGACAACCTACAAGCTGGTGCGTAAAGTGTTCCAGAACAGCGAGCACGTTCACGTTGTCGGGCTGCGCGGCTTTGCGCCGCAGCCGCCGGAGTCACTGCCGGAAACCACGGCGGACGCTTCCTGAAGTGTCTTCTGACCCGAAGCGGCGCTCTGGCGCCGCTTTTTTTTTAAACTTAACTTGTGCTTAGGGCTGCGTTATCTTTAAACTTCTTTACATAAGGTAAGGCAACAGCTTAGCCGTCTACCTATAATGAAAGAAAGCCCCAACGTGATGGGCATGTCGTGAAAACAGGGGGCAAGGGATGTTGCTTAAGAAAAAATGTGGTCGTCAGCTGTCGGCGCTAAGTTTATGTCTGGCAGTGATGTTTGCTCCACTGTTAACCGCCCAGGCCGACGAGCCTGAAATTGTGCCGACTGACAGCTCGGCAACGACAGGCACGCAGCCTACGTCGTTGTCCCAGCCGCTGGAGCAATCTCCGGCGACAGCGATCATGGCCGGTATTAAGCCGCTGCCGGAAGGCATCGACGCCGAATCGCTCAGCCAGCAGCTGCAGTCGGGGCTGCCGTCAGGCTACACGCCTGTCTATCTCAATCAGCTCACGCTGCTTTATGCCGCCCGCGATATGAAACCGATGTGGGAAAACCGCGATGCCGTGCGTGCCTTTCAGCAACAGCTGGCGGAGGTCGCAATTGCAGGGTTTCAGCCGCAGTTTACAAAGTGGGTTGAGCTGTTAACCGATCCTGCCGTAACAGGGCAGGCGCGAGATGTGGTGCTTTCCGATGCCATGATGGGTTACCTGCAGTTCGTGGCGGGTATTCCGGTCAATGGCAACCGCTGGCTGTACAGCGATAAGCCGTACAAGCTCGTGACGCCAGCGCTGTCGGTGATTAACCAGTGGCAGTTAGCCCTCGATAATGGCGAACTGCCGCGCTTTATTGCCAGCCTCGCACCGGCGCATCCACAATACGCCACGCTTCACCAGTCTCTCCTCGCGCTGGTGGGCGACTCGCGCCCATGGCCGCAGATGCGCGGCACCGCGACGCTGCGTCCGGGGCAGTGGAGCAGCGATGTGCCTGCTCTGCGCGAGATCCTGACGCGCTCGGGTCTTCTTGAAGGCGGGCCACATATCGCCCTGCCAGGCGACGATCCGCAAAATGCGGCGGTCAGCCCGTCAGCGCCCGTGAAAGAGAAAAAAGCGATTGCCGTCAGCAATAAACCCGCAGCATACGATCGCGAGCTGGTTGCGGCAGTGAAGCAATTCCAGGCCGCTCAGGGGCTGGGAGCCGATGGCGTCATTGGCCAGACGACGCGAGACTGGCTGAACGTATCGCCTGCGCAGCGGGCAGGGGTGCTGGCGCTCAATATCCAGCGTTTGCGCCTGCTGCCGGGAACCCTCTCTACCGGCATTATGGTTAACATTCCGGCGTATTCCCTGGTCTATTACCAGGACGGTAGCGAAAAACTGGCGTCGCGCGTGATTGTCGGGCGTCCGGACCGCAAAACACCGATGATGAGCAGCGCGCTCAATAACGTAGTCGTTAACCCGCCGTGGAACGTGCCACCGACGCTGGCGCGTAAAGACATTCTGCCGAAGGTCTGGAACGATCCGGGTTATCTGGAACGTCATGGCTATACGGTGATGCGTGGATGGAACAGTAAAGAGGCTATCGATCCTTATATGGTCGACTGGTCGACAATCACGGCGTCAAACCTGCCGTTCCGTTTCCAGCAGGCACCGGGGGCGCATAACTCTTTAGGGCGTTACAAATTCAATATGCCGAGTTCTGACGCTATCTATCTGCACGATACGCCGAACCACAACCTGTTCCAGAAAGATACGCGCGCGCTGAGTTCTGGCTGCGTGCGTGTGAACAAAGCCTCGGAGCTGGCCAATATGCTGCTGCAGGATGCGGGCTGGAACGATACGCGCATTTCGGATGCCCTGAAACAAGGGGATACGCGTTACGTTAATATTCGACACAATATTCCGGTCAATCTTTACTATCTGACGGCGTTTGTTGGCGAAGACGGGCGGACTCAGTACCGTACAGATATTTACAATTATGATCTCACCGCGCGATCCGGCGCACAAATTTTGCCAAAAGCGGAACAATTAATCAGGTAAATGAAGCAGTTCGGGAAAAATGATTGTCGTAAGTTAGGGTGAATAAGGGGCTATATCGCTACAAGCCGCGTATTCACTGGGGTTGGGCGCCTTGACGTACCCGGTTTTGCCAGTTAAGGTGCCCTTCGTGCGCTATGCATATTACGATTTCTTTTACCTGTAGACCTGATTATCATGGACAAATTTGACGCTAATCGCCGCAAACTGCTGGCGTTAGGTGGTGTTGCGCTTGGCGCAGCGGCCATCTTGCCGACGCCAGCATTTGCCACCCTCTCGACACCTCGTCCGCGAGTTTTAACGCTCAACAATCTTCATACCGGTGAGTCGCTAAAAGCGGAGTTCTTCGATGGCAGAGGCTATATTCAGGATGAATTAGCAAGACTTAACCATTTTTTCCGTGATTTCCGCGCGAATAAAATAAAAGCCATCGATCCAGGACTGTTTGATCAGCTTTACCGCCTTCAGGGCCTGCTGGGCACCAGCAAGCCGGTGCAGCTTATTTCTGGTTATCGCTCTGTTGATACCAATAATGAACTGCGCGCCCACAGTCGCGGGGTAGCCAAAAAGAGCTATCACACGAAGGGACAGGCAATGGATTTCCATATTGAGGGCGTTTCGTTAGCCAATATTCGCAAAGCTGCGTTATCTATGCGCGCAGGTGGTGTAGGATATTACCCCAGCAGCAACTTTGTGCATATTGATACCGGTCCGGTTCGGCACTGGTAATAACGAAACACAGGAGCAGTATGAACTATCGTATTATTCCGGTTACCGCGTTCTCCCAGAATTGTTCACTCATCTGGTGCGAACAGACTAAACTGGCCGCGCTTGTCGATCCCGGCGGTGACGCTGAGAAGATCAAGCAGGAAGTCGCCGACAGCGGCGTGACGCTCATGCAGATTTTACTGACGCATGGTCACCTCGACCATGTGGGCGCAGCGGCTGAACTGGCTGAACACTACGGCGTGCCGATTGTCGGTCCGGAAAAAGAAGATGAGTTCTGGCTACAGGGGTTACCCGCCCAAAGCCGCATGTTTGGCCTGGATGAGTGTCAGCCCCTGATGCCCGATCGCTGGCTGAACGAAGGAGAGCGCGTTAGCATAGGGAATGTGACTTTACAGGTGTTGCATTGTCCTGGGCATACGCCAGGCCATATCGTCTTCTTTGATGACCAGTCTCGTTTGCTGATTTCCGGCGATGTGATTTTCAAAGGTGGCGTAGGACGCAGCGATTTTCCGCGCGGCGATCACGGGCAGCTGATTCAGTCGATTAAACAGAAGTTATTGCCGCTGGGTGATGATGTGACGTTTATCCCTGGGCACGGTCCGATGTCGACGCTGGGCTATGAACGGCTCCATAATCCGTTCCTTCAGGATGAAATGCCTGTCTGGTAACCCGAATAAAAAAAGCCTGCATCATGCAGGCTTTTTTATGGGCGCAAATTACAGTACGGCGACAATCGCTTCGCACAGCGGCGCCATGTTGTCAGGCGTCATGCCTGCAACGTTCACGCGGCCAGACGCTACGGCGTACACGCCGAACTCTTCACGCAGACGCAGAACCTGCTCTTTGGTCAGGCCGCTGAACGAGAACATGCCGTTCTGTTTGATGATAAAGCTGAAGTCGCGGTCCGCGCCTTTCTCCGCCAGGGTGTTCACAAACAGCAGGCGCATGCGCTGAATACGCTGACGCATATCGTTCAGCTCTTGTTCCCAGATGGCGCGCAGCGCATCGTTGCTCAGGATAGTCGCAACAACAGAGGCACCGTGTGCCGGCGGGTTAGAGTAGTTAGCGCGGATAACGGATTTCATCTGGCTGAACGCGCGATCGACGGTCTCATCGTTAGCCGCAACCAGCGTACAGGCACCTACACGCTCATTGTACAGACCAAAGTTCTTGGAGTAGGAGCTTGCAACGATCAGCTCCTGATGCACGGCGGCGAACGCGCGCAGGCCTTCGGCATCTTCTTCCAGGCCACGGGCGAAGCCCTGGTAGGCAAAGTCAAACAGCGGCAGCCAGCCTTTTTCTACGGACAGCTTCGCCAGATGTTCCCACTGCTCAAGCGTTGGATCGATACCGGTTGGGTTGTGGCAGCAGCCGTGGAACAGCACCACGTCACCCGCCTGCGCTTCGCTCAGGCTTGCCAGCAGGCCGTCAAAGTCCAGAGAGTGGTTTGCTGCGTCGTAGTAGGCGTATTCACGCACTTCCAGACCCGCAGAGTTAAATACGCTCTTGTGGTTCGGCCAGCTTGGATTGCTTACCCAGACACGCTTCACAGAGGTGTTTTTCGCAAGGAAATCCGCCGCCACGCGCAGCGCGCCGGTACCGCCCGGGGTCTGTGCCGTACGGGCACGTTTGTCACTCACAATTGCACTGCCTTTACCGAACAGCAGCTCCTGGGTGCAGCGACCAAATTCAGGGATACCATCAATACCGAGGTAGTTTTTGGTGGTTTCGTTTTCCAGCAGATACTGCTCAGCTTTCTTAACGCTGGTCAGTACCGGAGTTTTGCCGGTTTCATCTTTATATACACCAATACCCAGGTTGATTTTGCCAGGGCGGTCGTCGGCACGAAATAGATCGGCCAGGCCCAGAATAGGGTCGGCAGGAGCGGCGGTAATGTTCTCAAACATGACGAAGTTCCATTGTGATTACAGAAGTGAAATCCGCTATCAGGTTAACGGTAGATTTACAAAATGCCAACCGTTTGCGACGAAAAGCGTGCGGCTTTTCAAAAGTCGCCATTATTTTCTGTCAGGCATAAAAAAACAGGGCCGAAGCCCTGTTCATTAAGCATATAACAAAGTGGTGTACTGATTAGAACTGGTAGACGAGACCCAGTGCTACAGTGTCATCGTTGTTGATGCCCAGTTTGTTGTCATCTTTCAGCTGGTTGATCTGGTAGTCAACATAGGTGGACATGTTTTTGTTGAAGTAGTAAGTCGCGCCAACTTCGATGTAGTTGATGAAATCTTCATCACCAATGCCTTCTACGTCTTTCGCTTTAGATTTGTAGTAAGCGATGGATGGACGCAGACCGAAGTCGAACTGATACTGAGCGACAACAGAGAAGTCCTGAGATTTGTTAGCGAAACCGTTGCTGCTCAAACGCGCGGCGTTGTGCATTTCGCCGTACAGCGCTGCCAGGTAGATGTTGTTTGCGTCATACTTCAGGCCAGTTGCCCACTGCTCAGCTTTATCGCCTTTACCCCAATCCAGTTTTTGCTGGCTGTTGGTACGGTCAGCTGCGCCGTATGCACCCACAACGCCAAAACCTTCGAAATCATAGCTAACTGAGGTTGCCCAACCGTCACCGTTAGAACGTACTGCATCATCACGGTCATTTTTGCCCAGGTACTGAACGCCAAAGTTCAGACCGTCAACCAGGCCGAAGAAGCCGCTGTTACGGTAAGTCGCCAGACCACCATTACGGCTGGAGAAGAAGTTATCGCTCTTGCCAGTGTCGCCACCCCATTCTGGCAGCATATCGGTGATGCCGATTGCATCGTACACCAGGCCATAGTTACGACCGTAGTCGAAGGAGCCTGCATCACCGAATTTCAGACCTGCGAACGCCAGACGGGTTTTATTACCGCTCTGAGCATCGGCGCCTTCGGAGTTGTTACCCTGGAAGTTGTATTCCCACTGGCCATAACCGGTCAGCTGGTCGTTGATTTTCGTTTCGCCTTTGAAGCCCAGACGAGCGTAAGTCTGGTCGCCATCGTTGCCAGCATAGTCAGAGAAGTAATGCAGACCAACCGCTTTCCCGTAAAGATCCAGTTTATTAGAGTCTTTGTTATAGATTTCTGCAGCGTTGGCTGCACCGGCTACCAGCAGGGCAGGGATTACCACTGCCAGAATATTGCGCTTCATCATTATTTATTACCCTCATTGGTTTTTTTATGACACTCGCCACTGCCGTCAATAAATTCTGTCAATAAATATTTCCGGAACTATTGATGAGAGTTTGGTGTCTTTATGTATCTGACAGGCATCTTTCCATTCGCCGAAGCGTTTCGCTAGCCTGAAAGTGCTACAATTCTTAAGATTGAGTAACCAAAAGAAAATATATGTAACTAAATGTGTATTTTTGGGAACTTTGTGAACCACCTCAAACTTCAGAACGCCCTGGTGAATTAAGCGACAGTATCTATCCTATATATGAATTCCTTATGATTAATTTGGATAAAGGCAATTCATATAAACAGACGATAAACGACTCGTTTTTTCTTATGACGCCGAAAAGCCTTCTGGATGGCTGTAAAATTGGTTGAAATTTGTGCTATTGCTTGAGGGTGTAATAAGCGCAATAAGAATGGGGTTTATTTTTTGTGGCTGGATATTTCGCGGAAACAAAACGTAACAGGTAGTGGTTGTGACGGGGTGAAGGTTTGAAGATGCTGACTTTACGCTGACGAAAACTGACAATACAGGATAAAATAATGGCCAGCACAGGCTGGCCATTTTAGTCTTTTACCGATTAGAAGCTGGCGTTACGTGGCGTACGTGGGAACGGAATCACGTCACGAACGTTCTGCACACCGGTCACGTAGGCAATCAGACGCTCAAAGCCCAGACCAAAACCGGCGTGCGGTACGGTACCGTAACGACGCAGATCGCGGTACCAGCTGTAGTCCGCAGGGTTAAGACCCATCTCTTCCATACGCGCGTCCAGCACGTCCAGACGCTCTTCACGCTGAGAGCCACCGATGATTTCACCGATGCCCGGCGCCAGGACGTCCATCGCTGCCACGGTTTTACCGTCTTCGTTAAGGCGCATATAGAAGGCCTTAATGTCTTTCGGGTAGTTTTTAACGACAACCGGCGCTTTGAAATGCTTCTCGGCCAGATAGCGCTCGTGCTCAGACGCCAGGTCTACGCCCCAGTAAACCGGGTTCTCGAACTTCTCACCGCATTTCTCGAGGATCGCCACCGCGTCGGTGTAGTCCACCTGCGCAAAATCGGCAGAGACGAAGCGCTCCAGACGGGCTACCGCGTCGCTGTCTACGCGCTCGGCGAAGAATTTCATGTCGTCCGGACGCTCTTCCAGCACCGCTTTGAAGACATATTTCAGCATCGCTTCCGCCAGACCTGCAACATCGTCCAGGTTGGCGAACGCCACTTCAGGCTCCAGCATCCAGAATTCCGCCAGGTGACGGCTGGTGTTGGAGTTTTCGGCACGGAAGGTAGGGCCAAAGGTGTAGATTTTAGACAGCGCGCAGGCGTACGTTTCGCCGTTGAGCTGACCGGATACGGTCAGGAAGGCCTCTTTACCAAAGAAGTCTTTGTCATAGTCCACTTTACCTTCCGGGGTGCGCGGCAGGTTTTCGAGATCCAGCGTTGAGACGCGGAACATCTCACCGGCGCCTTCCGTATCGGACGCGGTGATCAGCGGGGTAGACACCCAGAAATAACCCTGCTCATCGAAGAAACGATGCAGCGCTTGCGCCAGCGTATGACGTACGCGAGCAACCGCACCAATCAGGTTGGTACGTGGACGAAGGTGCGCCACTTCACGCAGATACTCAATGCTGTGACGTTTAGCCGCCATCGGATAGGTATCCGGATCTTCAACCCAGCCGGTGACTTCAATGGCAGAAGCCTGAATTTCGAAACTCTGACCCTGGCCCGGGGATGCCACGACCACGCCGGTGACAATAACGGAACAGCCCGTCGTCAGGTGCAGAACGTCATCATTGTAATTGGGCAGAGAATTATTAATGACGGCCTGTACAGGATCAAAGCAGGAACCGTCATAGACGGCAAGGAAGGAGATGCCAGCTTTAGAATCTCGGCGGGTACGCACCCATCCGCGCACGGTGACTTCTGAGTCAACGGCGACACGGCCCTGGAGTACGTCGGCTACAGGCACAACGCTCATAATATTCTCTCTGTTAATAGTCGGAAAAAATAAACACTTGTCCACCCTTATGGGGGGATATCTATGTTACCTGCCATCTGCTATCAGACAAGTAAATTTCGCGGTCAAAAGGGAAGAATTGAGAAATAAATAAGAAGAGGGGAGCCATGAAGGCTCCCTTAAGCGCTTAACTGGCTTTTTTGATCTGGGGAAGATCGAAGGCTTTGCGCAACGCGCGGACAAACGCCTTGTCATGGCAGATGGTTTTGCCCGGGCTGTCGGAGAGTTTCGCCACCGGTTTGCCGTTACATTCCACCAGCTTTATCACGATATTCAGAGGTTTTACCTGAGGAATGTCGCAGGTTAACCGGGTACCGATCCCGAAGCTCAGGTTCACTCTGGCGTTGAAATGGCGATAGAGTTCGACGGCTTTCGCCAGATCGAGATTATCGGAGAAGACCAGCACCTTGCTCATCGGGTCAATGCCCAGTTTCTCGTAATGGGCAATCGCCTTCTCACCCCACTCAACCGGATCTCCGGAATCGTGGCGCAACCCCTGATAACGCTCCGCAAATTCAGGTCCAAAGTCGCGCAGGAAGGCATCCATCGTAATACAGTCCGTGAGGGCAATTCCGAGTTGATTCGGGTACTCCGCAAGCCATGCGGCCAGCGCTGCGCGCTGGCTGTTGGCGAGGTCAGGGCTAATTTGCTGATGCGCCTGGAACCACTCGTGCGCCTGGGTACCCATTGGCGTCAGATTGAGGCGACGGGCCAGATCGTAGTTACTGGTGCCCACGAACCACGGCTCCTGCTGCAGACGTTTAACGATGGCCTCCTGTACGTCACGCGAAAAACGGCGGCGGGTGCCAAAGTCCATCAGGCGGAAGCGGGACATGTCCAGCCCTGCGGTCAGCGTGGAGAAGTCAGCGAGTTTCTTTTCCAGCGAGGCCACCGCCTGCGCTACGCCCGTTTCCGGGGAACGGTAGCGGTGAGCCAGCTCACTGATTACCGCCAGAAGCGGCACTTCCCACATGATCACTTCCCGCCACGGACCTGCAAGGCGAATATCCAGCTTGCCGTTATCGTTAACCACGGTGACCTGCTCCGGCTTATAGCGGAAGTCGCGCAGCCAGTTCAGGTAGTCGGCTTTGAAGAAAGGCAGGCCAGAAAGCCACTGATATTCCTCGTCCTGCAGCGTCAGATGCTGCATAGCATTGACCTGTTCACGAATGGCGTCTGCGTAGATACCGAGCAAGTCGTCGCCACGGCAGCGGAATTCCGCCGCGACATGAACGTCATAGTAATGGTGGAAAACGGCTTGCTGCATGTGCAGTTTATACGCGTCGGTATCCAGCAACGTATGCAGAACTGGAGAAGCGAATTGAGTCATAGGTGCGCAGTAGCATCCTCTCACAGGAGCGTTTAGTACAATAAACAACTCCGGAGTATACCTTGTTTAGTGATTTATTGAACCCCGATCACAACATAAGCGCGTTTTATGGTCGAGGGCATTTTGTGCCCCGTGTTATACAAATGTAGCAAAAAAAGGTATTGACCCTGAAAAGATGAACATTCTGCATAGCGCGTTTTGCGCAACAGGAATATATTGAAACGTTACTCGACAAACGATGCATAAGGTTTTCTATGACACAACAGCCACAAGCCAAATACCGCCACGACTACCGTGCGCCGGATTATCTGATTAGCGAAATCGATCTGACTTTTGACCTGGATGCCACTAAAACCGTTGTCACGGCGGTGAGTCAGGTGACGCGCCACAGCGCAACTGCCGTGCCGCTGCGTCTGGATGGCGAAGACCTGACGCTGGTCTCCCTGCATATTAATGATGAAGCCTGGTCAGACTATAAAGAAGAAAACAACCAGCTGGTCATCGACAACCTGCCGGAACAGTTTACGCTGCGCATCGTGAATGAAATCAGCCCGGCCGCCAACACCGCGCTGGAAGGGCTTTACCAGTCAGGCGTGGCGCTGTGTACCCAGTGTGAAGCGGAAGGGTTCCGCCACATTACCTGGTATCTCGACCGCCCGGACGTCCTCGCGCGCTTCACCACCAAAATCATCGCCGATAAAACCCTGTATCCCTTCCTGCTCTCCAACGGCAACCGCGTAGGCGAAGGCGAGCTGGAGAATGGCCGTCACTGGGTTCAGTGGCAGGATCCGTTCCCGAAACCGTGCTACCTGTTTGCGCTGGTGGCGGGTGACTTCGACGTGCTGCGCGACACCTTCAAAACGCGCTCAGGCCGCGAAGTGGCGCTGGAGCTGTTTGTTGACCGTGGTAACCTGGACCGCGCGCCGTGGGCGATGACCTCGCTGATCAACTCCATGAAGTGGGACGAAGAGCGCTTTGGCCTCGAATATGACCTCGACATCTATATGATCGTTGCCGTTGATTTCTTCAACATGGGCGCAATGGAGAACAAAGGCCTGAACGTCTTTAACTCCAAATACGTGCTGGCGCGCACCGATACCGCCACCGATAAAGATTATCTCGATATCGAACGCGTCATCGGCCACGAATATTTCCACAACTGGACCGGTAACCGCGTCACCTGCCGCGACTGGTTCCAGCTGAGCCTGAAAGAGGGCCTGACCGTCTTCCGTGACCAGGAGTTCAGCTCCGATCTGGGGTCACGCGCGGTGAACCGCATCAATAATGTGCGTACCATGCGCGGCCTGCAGTTTGCGGAAGATGCCAGCCCAATGGCGCACCCGATTCGTCCGGATAAAGTCATCGAAATGAACAACTTCTACACCCTGACGGTGTATGAGAAAGGCGCTGAAATTATCCGCATGATCCACACCCTGCTGGGTGAAGAGAACTTCCAGAAAGGGATGCAGCTCTACTTCGAGCGTCATGACGGCAGCGCGGCCACCTGCGACGATTTTGTGCAGGCAATGGAAGATGCTTCTAATGTCGATCTTTCCCACTTCCGCCGCTGGTACAGCCAGGCCGGTACGCCGATTGTTACCGTCAAAGACGATTACAATCCAGAAACCGAGCAGTACACCCTGACCATCAGCCAGCGCACGCCGCCGACGGCAGAGCAGGAAGAGAAATACCCGCTGCATATTCCGTTCAGCATTGAGCTGTACGATAACGAAGGCAAAGTCATTCCATTGCAGAAGGGCGGCCACCCGGTACACCACGTGCTGAACGTGACCCAGGCCGAGCAGACCTTTATCTTCGATAACGTCTATTTCCAGCCGGTGCCTGCGCTGCTGTGTGAATTCTCCGCACCGGTGAAGCTGGAGTACAAGTGGAGCGATCAGCAGCTGACGTTCCTGATGCGTCACGCCCGCAACGACTTCTCCCGCTGGGATGCGGCGCAAAGCCTGCTGGCGACCTACATCAAGATCAACGTAAACCGTCACCAGCAGGGTCAGCCGCTGTCGCTGCCTGTTCACGTGGCTGACGCGTTCCGCGCGATCCTGCTGGATGAGAAGATTGACCCGGCGCTGGCCGCTGAAATTCTGACCCTGCCGTCAGCAACGGAAATCGCGGAGTTGTTCGAGATTATCGATCCGATCGCGATCGTGGCGGTGCGTGAAGCGCTGACCCGTACGCTGGCTGCTGAACTGGCGGACGAGTTCCTCGCCATTTATAACGCCAACAAGCTTGACGCTTATCGCGTTGAGCATGCGGACATTGGTAAACGTTCTCTGCGTAACACCTGCCTGCGCTATCTGGCGTTTGGTGAAACCGAGCTGGCGAACACCCTGGTGAGCAAGCAGTATCACGAGGCGGATAACATGACCGACGCGCTGGCCGCGCTGGGCGCAAGCGTTGCCGCCGAACTGCCGTGCCGCGATGCGCTGATGCAGGAGTATGACGACAAGTGGCATCAGGATGGTCTGGTAATGGATAAGTGGTTCATCCTGCAGGCGACCAGCCCGGCGGCCGATGCGCTCAGCAAGGTGCGCAGCCTGCTGAAGCATCGTTCCTTTACCCTGAGCAACCCAAACCGCGTGCGCTCGCTGATTGGCGCGTTTGCCAGCAGCAACCCGGCCGCATTCCACGCCGAAGACGGCAGCGGTTATCAGTTCATGGTGGAAATGCTGACCGAGCTGAACAGCCGTAACCCGCAGGTGGCGTCGCGCCTGATTGAGCCGCTGATCCGTCTGAAACGCTACGATGATAAGCGTCAGGCGAAGATGCGTGCCGCGCTTGAGCAACTGAAAGGGCTGGAAAACCTGTCTGGCGATCTGTACGAGAAGATTGCTAAAGCGTTAGCGTAATAAAAGTTTACCCACCCTCTCCCTGTGGGAGAGGGCCGGGGATGAGGGCATCAGGCATTAGCCTTAGCTCGCTGTAACTCCGTGCCCCCGCGCTTCATCACCCGATCCAGCACTTCTGCCTCCAGCTCTGCCAGTCTTGCCGAGCCCACGCGACGAGGCCGTGGAAGATCCACCGTCAAATCCAGACCGATTTTTCCTTCCTCTATTAACAGCACCCGGTCGGCCATTGCGACGGCTTCGCTCACGTCATGCGTCACCAGCAGTACCGTAAAGCCGTGCGTCTGCCAGAGGGAACCAATCAAATCCTGCATTTCGATTCGCGTCAGGGCGTCGAGAGCGCCCAGTGGTTCATCGAGCAAGAGCAGGCCCGGACGGTGAATCAACGCCCGCGCCAGCGCCACGCGCTGCTTTTGTCCACCCGAAAGGGCAGCAGGCCATTCATCGGCGCGATTTTCCAGCCCAACGGCGGCCAGCGCCTGGCGGGCTTCATCGCGCCAGCTGCCCTTAAGGCCTAGCCCGACATTGTCGATAACCGATTTCCACGGCAGCAGGCGCGCATCCTGGAACATCATGCGGGTATCGTCCTGAATATTCGAAAGCGGCGTTGTCCCTGCCAGAATGTCGCCGCCGTTGGGGGCTTCCAGTCCGGCCAGCAGCCGTAGCAGCGTACTCTTGCCGCCGCCGCTGCGCCCGACAACGGCCACAAACTGTCCGGCGGGGATATGGAGATCCAGCCCGTTAAGGATGGTGTTCTCGCCGTAGCGTTTGGTGACGCCGTTAAGCAGTAACGGGGTCCCCTGATTCAGTCGTGCAGTATTCATGCTTTCGCCTCCTGAAGGGTATAGGCCGGATTCCAGCGCAGCCAGCTGCGCTCCAGCCACTGTGCGCTGACGTCAGCGAGTTTGCCGAGCAGGGCATACAGAATGATGGCAACTACCACCACGTCCGTTTGCAGGAATTCGCGGGCGTTCATTGCCAGATAACCAATCCCGGAGTTGGCTGAGATGGTTTCCGCCACAATCAGCGTCAGCCACATCAGGCCGAGCGCGAAACGCACCCCGACCATAATGGAGGGCAGGGCGCCCGGCAGAATCACATTAACAAAGAGGGAAAAACCCGATAAGCCGTAGCTGCGCGCCATCTCCACCAGACCACGATCGATATTGCGGATGCCATGCCAGGTGTTGATGTAAATCGGGAACAGCGTGCCCAGCGCCACGAGGAAGATCTTGGCGCTCTCATCAATCCCAAACCACAGAATGACCAGCGGGATCAGCGCCAGATGCGGCACGTTGCGCAGCATCTGGATAGAGGTATCCAGCAGCCGCTCGCCCCAGCGTGAAAGGCCGCTCACCAGACCCAGAACCAGCCCGATACTGCCGCCGATGGAAAACCCGATCGCGGCGCGCCAGGAGCTGATCGCCAGATGCTGCCACAGCTCTCCGCTGACGCTCAGCGACCAGAACGCTTCTACAACGCCCTCCGGAGAGGGCAGAATGCGGCTCGACAGCCAGCCGGTGGACGATGCGAGCTGCCAGAGCGCCACAATGCCGACGGGTAAAAACCACGGCGCGGCGCGCAGCAGCCATTTTTGTGAGGTGGCAGACATGGTCCCTCCTTAGCTCTGTGCGGCTTTGCGTGGAATAAATTCGTTTGCCACGGCTTCGCCCTGCAGCTGGAGCGGCTGCGGCTGCGGAACCTCCGGAATGGCGACATCAAGATGCGGGAACAACAGCTCGCCGACCTTGTACGCCTCTTCCAGGTGCGGATAACCGGAGAGAATAAAGCTGTCGATGCCCAGTTCGGCGTATTCATTGATACGCGCGGCCACGGTCGGGCCGTCGCCGACCAGCGCCGTACCCGCACCGCCGCGCACCAGACCGACGCCCGCCCACAGGTTCGGGCTGATCTCCAGATTCTCGCGCTTGCCGTTGTGCAGGGACGCCATCCGGTGCTGCCCGACGGAGTCGGTTTTGGCAAACGCGGCCTGCGCTTTGGCGATGGTCTCATCGTCCAGATGAGAAATCAGACGGTCCGCCGCCCGCCAGGCCTCATCATTGGTTTCGTGCACAATCACGTGCAGGCGAATACCGAAGCGCACCTTGCGGCCATGGGCGGCCGCTTTCGCGCGGACCTGAGCGATTTTTTCTTTCACCAGCTCAGGCGGTTCGCCCCAGGTCAGATAGAGGTCGACCTGCTCCGCCGCCAGATCCTGGGCCACATCCGACGACCCGCCAAAATAGAGCGGCGGGCGCGGCTGCTGCACCGGCGGGAAGTAGAGCTTCGCGTCGCGAACGTGAATATGCTTGCCTTCAAAGGTGACGGTTTCCCCTTCCAGCAGGCGTCGCCAGACGCGGGTGAACTCGGCGGAGGCCTCATAGCGTTCGGTATGGTCGAGGAACACGCCGTCGCCCGCCAGCTCCTGCGGATCGCTGCCTGTTACCAGGTTAAACAGGGCGCGGCCGTTGGACAGCCTGTCCAGCGTGGCCGCCTGACGTGCCGCCACGGTAGGGGAGACGACGCTCGGGCGTAACGCGACAAGGAACTTCAGACGCTGGGTGACCGGGATCATCGACGCGGCGACCAGCCAGGCATCTTCACAGGATCGTCCGGTCGGGATCAGCACCCCGGTGAAACCGATTCGGTCCGCCGCCTGTGCAATCTGCTGCAGGTAGCCATGGTCAACCGGGCGTGAACCCTCTTCTGTACCAAGATAGTGTCCATCACCGTGGGTGGGTAAAAACCAGAAAAGATTCAGACTCATGATTTAGCTCCTTCTTTGCCTGCGGGTTGCCAGATGCGTTCGCGAATAGTGACCTGTTTTGGAACCAGGCGGTTTTGATAGAAGAGGTCAGCCGTTTGTTGCTGAAGTGCGGCGACGTGTGCGTCCACCGGCGTAATGGTGGTCGGCGGACGGTGGTTGAGATAGCTCGCGATCACCGGCTCAGGTAAGCCCATGGTTTTCGCCAGCAGGGCAATGCTCTCCTGACGCTGGCTCTGGGTCAGGGCATCGGCCTGGGTAAAGGTATCCAGCACGCCCTGAAGAAACGCGCCGTTCTTTTCCGCATAAGGGCGCGCGGCCAGATAGAACGAGCCGGTCTGCTTCAGCGTGGTACCGTCTTTCAGCACGCGAACGCCACCCTGCAGCAATGCGGCGGAGTAGTACGGGTCCCAGATGGCCCAGGCATCAACGTTCTTCTGCTGGAACGCGGCGCGCGCGTCAGCGGGAGTCAGGTAAACGGGCTGAATGTCGGTGAACTTAAGCCCGGCCTCTTGCAGAGCGCGCAGCAAAAGGTTGTGTGAGCTGGAACCTTTCTGGAAAGCGACCTTATGGCCTTTAAGATCGGCGACGCTTTTAATGTCGCTGTTTTCAGGCACCAGAATGACTTCGGCCTTAGGCTTGGGCGGCTCAACGCCAACGTAGACGAGGTCCGCTCCCGCGGCCTGGGCGAATATAGGTGGGATATCGCCCGTGCTGCCGAGATCGATACTGCCCACGTTCAGGGCCTCCAGCATCTGCGGGCCGGCCGGGAACTCCACCCAGGAGAATTTGGTGTCCGGGAAGCGTTTTTCCAGAAGCTGGTGGCTTTTTGCCAGCACCATGCTGACGCTGCCTTTCTGATACCCGATGCGTAAACTTTCCGGAGCCGTTTCTGCGGCATGGGCCAGCGAGGTAAGCGCCATCAAACCGGCCAGTCCGATGCGGGTTAACGTTTTAAACATGTGCGACTCCTTGAGGCTGACCAAACGCCGGGGCCTGGATATCCCGGCGATGCAGGGCATGCCAGAATGTTTCCAGAGCGTTATCGAGGCGGGTTTGCAGGTTAGGCGTAAAGTGGGGTTTGTGTTGATAGTCGATGACCTGCGAGTCATCGGCGAAAACGCCGTGGAGGATCTCCTGCGCTTTCAACGCGTTCAGCACCGGCTTCAGGGCATAATCCACGGCCAGTAAATGGGCAACCGTACCGCCCGTTGCCAGCGGCAGCACCACCTTGCCGTCCAGCGCACGTTCCGGAAGCAGATCGAGCAGGGTTTTCAGGGCCCCGGAAAAGGAGGCCTTATAGATGGGCGTTGCTACGATCAGGCCGTCCGCGCCGTTAAGTTGCTCAATGAGGGTTTTCAGCGCGGGGCTGTCGAAACGGGCGTAGAGCAAATCTTCAGGTTCGAAGTTATGCAGGTTCCAGTGGCACACTTCCACATCCAGAGCATTCAGTTTTTCACGGGCATATTCCAGCAGGGCGCTGGAGCGCGAAGGGAATCGTGGACTTCCGGCCAGGGTAATGACGCGCATACTTCCTCCTTATAACTAATTGTTTGCTTTTATCTAACATTCATAACAATTTTAAGGAGTGTGACACCGCGCGTTTATTCCACTAAATGATTTATCTGCAATTAAAATGCAAAAAAGTGCATAAGAAATGGACGGGGAGGTAAACGATTGCGTTTTACGCGGGTTTTTTGCCGCAGGTCAATTCCCTTTCGCGACGGGATCGCCCATAATCCCCTCCCGGTTTGCACACCGGGAATCCAGGAGAGTTCATGTACTACCCCTTCGTTCGTAAAGCCCTTTTCCAGCTCGACCCTGAGCGCGCTCATGAATTTACATTCCAGCAATTACGTCGTATTACCGGCACGCCTTTGGCCGCGCTGGTGCGCCAGCATGTGCCGGTAAAACCTGTGCAGTGCATGGGGCTGACTTTTAAAAATCCGCTGGGTCTGGCTGCCGGTCTGGACAAAAATGGCGAGTGCATTGATGCCCTGGGCGCGATGGGCTTTGGCTCCATTGAAATCGGTACCGTCACCCCGCGCCCGCAGCCGGGAAATGACAAACCGCGCCTGTTCCGACTGGTGGAAGCCGAAGGGCTGATCAACCGCATGGGCTTCAACAACCACGGTGTTGATCACCTGGTCGAGAACGTAAAAAAAGCCCACTTTGACGGAATACTGGGCATCAATATCGGCAAAAATAAAGACACGCCGGTCGAGCAGGGTAAAGATGACTATCTGATTTGTATGGAAAAAGTCTACGCCTATGCCGGTTATATTGCGGTGAATATTTCCTCACCCAATACCCCGGGCCTGCGATCCTTACAATATGGTGAAGCGCTGGACGATCTTCTGAGTGCCATTAAAAATAAGCAAAATGAACTCCAGGCGATCCACCACAAATATGTTCCGGTCGCGGTTAAGATCGCCCCGGATCTTTCTGCCGAAGAATTGATCCAGGTTGCCGACAGTTTGGTTCGCCATAATATTGATGGTGTAATTGCGACCAATACCACACTCGATCGTTCCCTCGTGCAGGGAATGAAAAACTGTGACGAAGCGGGTGGGTTAAGTGGCCGTCCGGTGCAATTAAAAAGCACCGAAATTATTCGCGCCCTGTCTGCGGAATTAAATGGCCGCCTGCCGATTATTGGCGTCGGCGGCATTGACTCCGTGATTGCTGCGCGTGAGAAGATGGCGGCGGGTGCGTCACTGGTGCAAATCTATTCCGGCTTTATTTTTAAAGGACCGCCGCTGATTAAAGAAATCGTTACGCATATCTAATCTTTTCTCGTAATCAGACAACCGGGGCTTTATTTCCAGCCCTGGTTGTTTTATATTCCGTCACTGTTGCTTATTTAGACATTATAGTCTTTTATTAATGGTGTTATAAACGAAGCGGCAAACAGGACATTTTTAGTACAGGACGTTTCGGGGACGGGAGAGAAACATGCGAATTAAACCTGACGATAACTGGCGCTGGTATTTTTGCGACGAGCATGACCGAATGATGCTCGACTTAGCCAATGGCATGTTGTTTCGCTCTCGTTTTGCCCGCCGAATGTTAACCCCGGACGCTTTTTCCCCGTCAGGCTTTTGCGTTGATGACGCTGCGCTTTATTTCTCCTTTGAGGAAAAATGTCGCGATCTGATGCTCTCGAAAGAGCAGCGCGCCGAGCTGGTATTAAATGCGCTGGTGGCTATCCGTTTCCTGAAGCCGCAAATGCCAAAGAGCTGGCATTTCCTGCCGCACGGCATGAACTGGACCCCGGCAACGGGCGATGCGGCCAGCGTCAACCTGAGCGATACCGCAGAAGAGGTGAGCCTGCTGGTGGTGGAGCCAGGCGATAATGCCGCGCTCTGCCTGCTGGCCCAGCCTGGCGTGACGATTGCCGGGCGGACGATGCAGCTCGGGGATGCCATTAAGGTCATGAACGACAGGCTGAAGCCCCAGCTTCGCGTGGATGCCTTCAGCCTCGAGCAGGCGGTTTAAGCTTCCAGCTGTACGGACGTTTTCGGGACGCAGCTACAGCACAGAATTGTGCCGTCATTTCCAATTGCCGACTTTTTCAACGCACTCACTTCGCCATCCACCAGTCTGATACGACAGCATCCGCAAATGCCCGCGCGGCAGGAATAGGGTATGCGGATCCCCGCTTGTTCCAGCTGCTCAAGCAGTACCTGCTGGTTGTTACCCCGGATAACGTTGCCCTGCCAGTGAATATCTACCGCAGAGGCGACGTTGGTCTCAACGTCGACAAACTCCTCCTCCTGACCCGAGCCGTACACTCTCGCTGGCCCACGAGCAAGAATTTCGACCTCATCGCCGACGCGGATCGCGCCGCTGGAGCGTGGGATCAGGTTCTGGCCGAAATCGACATCGCCATTATCCTGCGCGGTGCGGAATGATTGCAGGGTTTTCAACGGTTCGCCGGAAGGATGCTTCTGGCCTTTCTCCGGGCTCACCGTGGTGAAAATGCAGCGGCTGCAGGGCTTCACCACGTCAAATATGACGCTGCCAATGCGGATCACTTTCCAGGTATCTTCGTCCCAGGCCTCGGCACCCGTCACCACCAGGTTCGGACGGAACTGTTCCATCTGAACGCTGGCTTTGCAGCGGCCCTGTAAATCACGCAGCGAGGCTTCGTTCGTCAGCAGGAACGGGAAGCCATCGGCGAAGGAGAGGGGAACGGCGTCGTGTCGCTTCACGCGACGCGTCAGTTCAGGTCCAACCCACCGCAGCTGCACGTCACGGGAGAAGAAGCCGCTTAACCAGCGGTTAATTTCATCCGGGGCGATGCGCGCGGTAAAGTGGTTCCCCCACACTTCCGTTGGCGCATCGACGGGCGCAAAATCAGCAAAGCGAATCACCGCGCTGGAACCGTCCGGCGCGGTAAGGTGCAAACCGTCATGAAGCGGGGAAGGGGTAAAGCGAACCATCTGCGGGAACTGGCGTGCGGTAATAAACGTACCGTCAGGCTCGGTGACCATAAAAATTCGATCGAAGGCGAATCCGCTCATGTCGGCCAGCGCGTGAGAGACGCCGATGCCGCGCATGGATTTCACCGGATGAATAAAAAGCCTGGATAACGTCGCCACTGCACACTCCCTCGAATGAAAATAAGCCTTCAACTTTATGACATACACGCCATATTAGCTATAATGCGCGACAATTTTCTAAGAGTAAAAGTGACGATATGAATTCTCTGTTTGCCAGTACGGCCCGTGGGCTGGAAGAGCTGTTAAAAACTGAACTGGAAAGCCTGGGTGCACAAGAGTGTCAGGTGGTTCAGGGTGGTGTCCATTTTGAGGGCGACACGCGGCTTATTTACCAGAGCCTGATGTGGAGCCGCCTGGCGTCGCGCATCATGCTGCCGATGAAGGAGTGCAAGGTTTATAGCGACCTTGACCTCTACACCGGCGTACAGATGATCGACTGGACAGAGATCTTCACCCCGAATGCCACCTTTGCGGTCCATTTCAACGGCGTGAACGACGAGATCCGCAACAGCCAGTACGGTGCCCTGCGCGTAAAAGACGCCATTGTGGACTGCTTTACGCGTAAAAATAAGGAACGTCCGAACGTCGATCGTGAAAACCCGGATCTGCGTATTAACGTCTGGCTGAACGGCGACACGGCGAGTATCTCTCTCGATCTGAGCGGCGCGGGCCTGCACCTGCGCGGCTACCGCGATCGTACCGGCATGGCACCCATCAAAGAGACCCTGGCGGCCGCCATTGTGATGCGCTCCGGCTGGCAGCCGGGCACGCCGCTGCTCGACCCGATGTGCGGTTCCGGTACCCTGCTGATTGAAGCGGCCATGCTGGCCACCGACCGCGCCCCGGGGTTGCATCGCGGCCAGTGGGGCTTCAAAGGCTGGGCGCAGCACGATGAAGCGCTCTGGAAAGAGGTCAAAGACGACGCGCAGACCCGCGCACGTAAGGGGCTGGCGGAATATACCTCTCATTTCTACGGCTCCGATAGCGACCCTCGCGTCATTGAGCGCGCGCGCAGCAACGCCCGCCGTGCCGGTATCGGCGAGCTGGTCACCTTCGAAGTAAAAGACGTGGCAAACCTGACCAACCCGCTGCCAAAAGGCCCGTACGGTACCGTGATCAGCAACCCGCCATACGGCGAACGTCTCGACAGCGAACCGGCGCTGATTGCCCTGCACAGCCTGCTGGGCCGCAACATGAAGGACCACTTCGGCGGCTGGAACCTGTCTCTGTTCAGCGCCTCGCCGGAACTGCTGAGCTGCCTGCAGCTGCGTGCCGACCGCCAGTTTAAGGCGAAAAACGGCCCGCTGGACTGCGTGCAGAAAAACTACCATCTGGCGGAGAAGGCGGCCGACAGCAAGCCGTCCGGCGTGGCGGAAGATTACGCTAACCGTCTGCGCAAGAACCTGAAGAAATTTGAGAAGTGGGCGAAGCAGGAGGGCATTGAATGCTACCGCCTGTATGATGCCGACCTGCCGGAGTACAACGTGGCGGTTGACCGCTACGCGGACTGGGTGGTAATTCAGGAATATGCGCCGCCGAAAACCATTGATGCGCAAAAAGCGCGTCAGCGCATGCTGGACGTTATTGCCGCCACCATCGCCGTGCTGGGTATTGCGCCAAACAAGCTGGTGCTGAAAACCCGTGAACGTCAGAAAGGCAAAAATCAGTACCAGAAGATGGGTGAGAAGGGTGACTTTATCGAAGTGGGCGAATATAACGCCCGCCTGTGGGTCAACCTGACCGACTATCTGGATACCGGCCTGTTCCTCGACCACCGTATCGCCCGCCGCATGCTGGGCCAGATGAGCAAGGGCAAGGACTTCCTGAATCTCTTCTCCTATACCGGCAGCGCTAGCGTGCATGCCGGTCTGGGCGGCGCGCGCAGCACCACCACGGTGGATATGTCCCGCACCTATCTGGAGTGGGCGGAGCGCAACCTGCGTCTTAACGGCTTAACCGGGCGTCAGCATCGCCTGATGCAGGCTGACGTGCTGGGCTGGCTGCGCGACACCGACGAGCAGTTCGACCTGATCTTTATCGATCCGCCGACCTTCTCCAACTCCAAGCGTATGGAAGATAGCTTTGACGTTCAACGCGATCACCTGCGCCTGATGACCGACCTGAAGCGCCTGCTGCGTAAAGGCGGCACCATTATGTTCTCGAACAACAAACGCGGCTTCCGTATGGATCATGACGGCTTAGCAGCCCTGGGACTGAAAGCACAAGAAATCAGCCAAAAAACGCTGTCTCAGGACTTTGCCCGTAACCGTCAAATCCATAACTGCTGGTTGATTACCGCGGTCTGAAAGGAAAAATAAATGTCTTTAATTAGTATGCACGGCGCGTGGCTCTCTTTCAGCGACTCACCGCTTCTCGACAATGCAGAACTGCACATCGAAGATAACGAGCGCGTCTGTCTGGTGGGCCGTAACGGCGCGGGTAAATCCACGCTGATGAAAATCCTTAACCGTGAACAGGGCCTGGATGACGGACGCATTGTTTACGAACAGGATCTGATTGTCTCCCGCCTGCAGCAGGATCCACCGCGTCACGTGACCGGCAGCGTGTACGATTTCGTGGCGGAAGGGATCTCCGAGCAGGCTGAATACCTGAAGCGCTATCACGAGATTTCGCATCTGGTGATGACCGATCCGAGCGACAAAAACCTCAACGAACTGGCAAAAGTGCAGGAGATGCTCGATCACCACGGTCTGTGGCAGCTTGAAAACCGCATTAATGAAGTGCTGGCGCAGCTCGGGCTGGAACCCGACATGGAGCTGTCGGCGCTCTCCGGCGGCTGGCTGCGTAAAGCGGCCCTGGGTCGTGCGCTGGTCAGCGGGCCGAAGGTGCTGCTGCTGGACGAACCGACGAACCACCTGGATATCGAAGCGATCGACTGGCTGGAAGGCTTCCTGAAAACCTTCAGCGGCACCATCATCTTTATCTCGCACGACCGTTCGTTTATTCGCAATATGGCGACGCGTATTGTCGATCTCGACCGCGGCAAGCTGGTGACCTATCCTGGCGATTACGACACCTATCTGCTGGAGAAAGAAGAAAACCTGCGCGTGGAAGAGCTGCAGAATGCGGAGTTTGACCGCAAGCTGGCGCAGGAAGAGGTCTGGATCCGCCAGGGCATCAAAGCCCGCCGTACCCGTAACGAAGGCCGCGTGCGCGCCCTGAAGGCGATGCGTCGCGAGCGCAGCGAACGCCGTGAAGTGATGGGCAGCGCCAAAATGCAGGTGGAAGAGGCGTCCCGTTCCGGCAAGATTGTCTTTGAAATGGAAAACGTTAACTATCAGGTTGACGGTAAAGTGCTGGTGAAAGACTTCTCGGCACAGGTTCAACGCGGCGACAAAATCGCCCTGATTGGCCCGAACGGCTGCGGTAAAACCACGCTGCTGAAACTGATGCTCGGCCAGCTGCAGGCCGACAGCGGCCGCATTCACTGCGGGACCAAGCTGGAGGTCGCCTACTTCGACCAGCACCGCGCGGAGCTGGATCCGGACCGTACGGTGATGGACAACCTCGCCGAAGGCAAGCAGGAAGTGATGGTGAACGGCAAGCCGCGCCACGTGCTGGGCTACCTGCAGGACTTTCTGTTCCATCCGAAGCGCGCCATGACGCCGGTGCGCGCGCTGTCAGGCGGTGAGCGCAACCGTCTTCTGCTGGCGCGCCTGTTCCTGAAGCCAAGCAACCTGCTGATCCTCGATGAACCGACCAACGATCTGGATGTCGAAACGCTGGAACTGCTGGAAGAACTGATTGACGGTTATCAGGGCACCGTGATGCTGGTCAGCCACGATCGTCAGTTCGTTGACAACACCGTGACCGAGTGCTGGATCTTCGAAGGTGAAGGGCGAATTGGTCAATATGTCGGCGGTTATCACGATGCAAAAGGGCAGCAGGCACAGTCGCTGGCGACGAAACAGTCAAAGTCCAAAATAAGTTCTGAACCTGCTGTAACAAAAGCAGAAACTGTCAAGAAAACCTCGGCTAAACTAAGCTATAACCTGCAGCGCGAACTGGAGGGGCTGCCGCAGCGTCTTGAAGAGCTGGAGGCTGCGCTTGAGGATCTGCAAAAACAGGTTGCTGATGCGTCATTCTTTACCCAATCGCATGACTATACTCAGAAAGTATTGGCTGAAATGTCCGCGGCTGAAAAAGCCCTGGAAGACGCCTTTGAGCGCTGGGAGTACCTTGAGTCTCTGAAAAACGGCGCATAAACAGGGATAACATATGTGTGACCAGCACCATGCCGACAGGCATATTTTATGCTCGCAATGCGATATGCTCGTGGCGTTGCCAGAGCTTGGTCACGGACATAAAGCCCTGTGTCCACGCTGTGGCGCGACGTTGACAACCGAGTGGGACGCGCCGCGGCAGCGTCCCACTGCTTACGCGCTGGCAGCACTGTTCATGCTGCTGCTTTCTAATCTCTTCCCCTTCATCTACATGAAGGTGGGGGGGATCACCAGTCAGGTGGATCTGCTTGAAATCCCGGGCGTGATGTTCTCGGAAGATTACGCCAGCCTGGGGACCTTCTTTCTCCTGTTTGTCCAGATAGTCCCGGCTTTTTGCCTGGTCGTCATCCTTTTGCTGGTGAACCGCGTCAGGATGCCGGCACCGCTGAAAATCCGACTTGCGCGTATTCTGTTTCAGCTCAAAAGCTGGGGGATGGCCGAGATCTTTCTGGCGGGGATCCTGGTCAGTTTCGTGAAGCTGATGGCCTACGGCGACGTGGGGATTGGCAGCAGCTTTATTCCCTGGTGTCTGTACTGCGTTCTGCAGCTGCGCGCTTTCCAGTGCGTGGACAGACGCTGGGCGTGGGATGATATCGCCCCGGCACCGACGCTTGCGCAGACGGTGAAGGTCGGCGTGCCCGGCATTCGCCAGGGGCTTCGCTCGTGCCCGTGCTGTACCGCCGTGCTGCCCGCCGATCTCGACGTTTGTCCGCGTTGCGAAACGAAAGGGCACGTGCGCCGTAAAAATAGCCTGCAGTGGACGATGGCGCTGCTGGTCACGTCCGTCATGCTGTATCTGCCAGCCAATATTCTGCCAATCATGATCACCGATTTGCTCGGCGACAAAATGCCCTCGACGATCCTGGCCGGGGTGATACTGCTCTGGGGCGAAGGATCCTATCCGGTCGCTGGCGTCATTTTTATCGCCAGCATTATGGTGCCCACCTTAAAAATGATCGCCATCGCCTGGCTCTGTTGGGATGCAAAAGGTCATGGGAAACGCGACAGCGAACGCATGCACCTGATTTATGAAGTGGTCGAGTTTGTCGGACGCTGGTCAATGATTGACGTGTTTGTCATCGCCGTTCTCTCTGCGCTGGTGCGGATGGGCGGTTTGATGAGTATTTATCCTGCGATGGGGGCTTTAATGTTTGCACTGGTCGTGATCATGACCATGTTTGCGGCCATGACCTTCGACCCTCGTTTATCGTGGGATCGTGAGCCTGAATCAAGCCATGAGGAAGAGTAAGAGCATGGAAAATAAGAGTGGAGAGGCGAAAGTGCAGAAGGTCAAAAACTGGTCTCCGGTGTGGATTTTTCCCATCGTGACTGCGCTGATCGGTGCCTGGATCCTGTTTTATCATTACAGCCATCAGGGGCCGGAAGTGACGCTGATAACCACCAATGCCGAGGGGATTGAGGGCGGTAAAACGACCATCAAAAGCCGTAGCGTGGATGTGGGCGTGGTGGAAAGCGCAACCCTGACCGACGATTTAACCCATGTGGAAATTAAGGCGCGCCTGAATGCCGGCATGGAAAAACTGCTGCACGGCGATTCCGTTTTCTGGGTCGTTAAGCCGCAGGTGGGGCGTGAAGGGATCAGCGGCCTGGGGACGCTGCTCTCGGGTGCCTACATTGAGCTGCAGCCGGGGGCTAAGGGTAACCAGCCAGCCCAATACCAGCTTCTGGATTCACCGCCGCTTGCACCGCCTGATGCCAAGGGCATCCGCGTGATCCTCGACAGTAAAAAAGCGGGTCAGCTCACGGCGGGCGACCCGGTTCTGTTCCGCGGCTACCGCGTCGGTTCGGTTGAGAAAAGCACGTTTGATCCACAGAAACGCGCGATCAGCTATCAGCTCTTCATTAATGCGCCAAACGATCGCCTGGTTACCAGCAACGTCCGCTTCTGGAAAGACAGCGGGATCGCGGTGGATCTGACTTCGGCAGGCATGCGCGTTGAAATGGGTTCGCTGACCACGCTGTTTGGTGGCGGCGTGAGTTTTGACGTGCCGGAGGGCCTGGATTTAGGGCAGCCGGTCGCAGAGAACACCGCTTTCCGTCTCTTTGACGATCAAAAAAGCATTCAGGATGCGCTCTATACCGATCACGTTGACTTCCTGATGTTCTTTAAAGACTCCGTTCGCGGCCTGCAGCCGGGGGCGCCTGTTGAATTCCGGGGCATTCGTCTCGGTACGGTTGGGCAAGTGCCGTTCTTCGTTCCGGGCCTTCAGCAGGTGCTGGATGATGATTACCGCATTCCGGTACTGATCCGCATTGAACCAGAGCGTCTGCTTAATCAGATTGGTGAAAATCAGGATATCGCGACTCATATCACCCAGCTGATGGAACGCGGTCTGCGCGGGTCGCTGAAAACCGGCAACCTGGTCACCGGTGCGCTGTATGTGGATATGGACTTCTACCCGAAAGCACCGCCGATTACCGGTATCCGTGAATTCGGTGGCTACAAGATCATCCCAACGGTGAGCAGCGGTCTGGCGCAGATCCAGCAGCGTCTGATGGAGACGCTGGATAAGATCAACAATCTGCCACTGAATCCGATGATTGAAGCGGCAACAAACTCGCTGAGCGAAAGCCAGGCAACGATGCGCCGTCTGCAAACCACGCTGGATAACATCAACAAGATTACGGCGAGCCAGAGCATGCAGCAGCTGCCGCAGGACATGCAGAAAACGCTGCGTGAGCTGAACCGCAGTATGCAGGGCTTCCAGCCGGGATCAGCGGCCTATAACAAGATGGTGGCAGATATGCAGCGTCTTGATCAGGTCCTGCGTGAACTGCAGCCGGTGCTGAAAACGCTCAACGAGAAGAGCAATGCGCTGGTGTTCGAAGCGAAAGATAAAAAGGATCCTGAGCCGAAGAGGGCAAAAGAATGAAAAAATGGCTATTGATGGTTGGCGCTCTGCTGTTAACGGCATGCAGTTCAGGGGGAGATAATAAAAGCTATTATCAGCTGCCTGTGGCAACCCACAGCGGCGGGCAAAGCACGGCGAGCCAGGGGAACCGCCAGCTGTGGGTTGAGCAGGTCGCCGTGCCGGATTATCTGGCAGGAAACGGCGTGGTCTATCAGACCAGCGACGTGAAATACGTGATTGCGACCAACAACCTGTGGGCCAGCCCGCTGGATCAGCAGCTGCGCAACACGCTGGTGGCTAACCTGGGCAGTCAGCTTCCGGGGTGGGTAGTCGCATCGCAGCCGCTGGGTAACGATCAGGATACGCTGAACGTCACCGTAACGGGCTTCCACGGCCGTTATGACGGTGCGGTGGTCATCAGCGGGGAGTGGTTGCTGAACCATCAGGGGCAGCTGATTAAGCGTCCTTTCCATCTGGAGCTGAAGCAGCAGAAAGATGGCTATGACGAAATGGTGAAAGTCCTGGCTCAGGGATGGGCGCAGGAGTCGGCCAGTATCGCGAGAGAGATTTCCCGACTGCCATAAGTAAAATTCATCATCAGAAACCGCAATCGGTCTGTCGCTGATTGCGGTTTTTTTTCGTTTTCAACTCAGGTTGTTACTTGTGCCACGTCACAATTTTTGTACAAATGAACTTCCAGCTAGCTCACAAATATGACACCCGTATGAATTTTGAACATTGACGATGCGACTAATTCGGGGTATTCGTTATCTGTGCCTGTGCAGATAGTGCAGACACTGTTTTCTTTCCACCAGACAAAAGAATGAGGGAAACGAGGCATGAAGAGACAGAAACGAGATCGCCTGGAACGGGCTCATCAACGTGGTTATCAGGCCGGCATCGCTGGACGTTCTAAAGAAATGTGTCCTTATCAGACGATAAATCAAAGGTCACAATGGCTTGGAGGCTGGCGAGAAGCCATCGGCGACAGGGCACTCATAGCCTGATAACGTCTCTTTCAAAAAAGAAACCTCCGCAATGCGGAGGTTTCGCCTTTCTGGAGGTGCGAAAGCACGATCAGAACGCGGACGTGTCCTGGAACAGGCCAACCTTCAGGTCGCTTGCGCTATAGATCAGACGACCGTCTACCAGCACTTCGCCATCTGCCAGGCCCATAATCAGGCGGCGGTTAACGATGCGCTTGAAGTGAATACGATAGGTCACTTTCTTCGCCGTAGGCAGAACCTGGCCGGTGAATTTTACTTCGCCTACGCCCAGCGCGCGGCCTTTACCTTCACCACCCAGCCAGCCCAGATAGAAGCCAACCAGCTGCCACATGGCATCCAGACCCAGACAGCCAGGCATTACCGGATCGCCAATAAAGTGGCAGCCGAAGAACCACAGGTCCGGGTTGATATCGAGTTCTGCTTCTACGTAACCCTTATCGAAGTTGCCGCCGGTTTCGGTCATTTTCACGACACGGTCCATCATCAGCATGTTCGGGGCCGGTAACTGTGGGCCTTTCGCGCCAAACAGTTCACCGCGACCAGAGGCAAGAAGATCTTCTTTTGTATAGGATTCGCGTTTATCTACCATGTTCTCAGTAAGCCTTATTTTAGTGAAGGACGCAGGATAGCTAACACGTGTACGCTGAACAAGTCCGATCAGTTCGAACTAAACCAGCCCAGCCAGCGTAACGGCCATGGATAACGGTGACGAGCATCCTGCTGTGTTGCCTGAGCAATGCGCTCCTGGATAGTCTGCATCAGGGTGGTTTGCCCTTCGCCATCCCATACCAGGTTTGTCAGTAAGGGTAGTGCATCCTCAATCCCTTCGATGGCCCAGATAGCGAACTGCTCTTGTTCAACCGCATCCAGAATCTCCTGGCTGAGGCTTAAATGGCGTGCGTTGGGAGCCGGAATAATCACACCCTGCTTGCCGTTTAAACCGCGCTGCTGACAAATAGAGAAGAAGCCTTCAATTTTTTCATTGAGGCCACCCACAGGCTGCGCACGACCAAATTGATCCACCGAACCGGTGATCGCAATATTCTGATTGATAGGCACTTCCGCCAGGGCGCTGATTAAGGCGCACAGTTCAGCCATAGAGGCGCTATCGCCATCCACTTCGCTGTAGGACTGCTCAAACGTCAGCGAGGCGGAGAAGGGGATCTGTTGCTCAAGCTGCAGTTCAGACATCAAAAACGCCTGCATGATCATCATGCCTTTGGCGTGAATGTTTCCGCCCAGCTCGGCTTTGCGTTCGATGTCGGTAAACTCGCCGTCTCCAATATGCACAACGCAGCTAATACGGGACGGCTCCCCGAACGCGCGGGGATGGCCAGGGAATTCAATCACCGACAGGGCGTTGATCTGTCCGACGCGTTCGCCTTCGGTTTCCACCAGAATTTGTTCCAGCAGAATTTCATCCTGCATACGGTCAGCAAGATAGCCTTCCCGCCACTCACGCTGAGCCAGCATCTGGGTGAGCTGCTCCCCGGTGAACGCACCGCTACCGCTCACCACGCCCACTTCACGCAGCTGTTTGCCGATCCAGAGCGGGCAGAGTGGCAGCGTTTCCTGGTCACCGGTATAACGCACCGCTTCGCGGATCAGGCCTGGCCATGCGTCAGCCGCAGGCGTTGGCAGCGCAAAACGTTCAGCAACGGCCATCACCCACTGGCACCACTGCGCCATATCGTCGGCATCGGCAATCTGAATATTGTCTTCATATTCGCTATACACCGCCTGTTCAGCCAGTTCAGGCTCCATTTCCTGGAAGTCTGCCAGCGATTCACGGTCGCCCGTTAGCACGACGGTTAATGACAGCGGCATAGACGGAACCGAGACAGGCAGAGGACGAGACTCATCGTAGCCAACCCAGTCGAAACGCTGCTGATGCACGATGGTTTTCAGACGCATCCACAGCAGCGGCTGCGAGAGCAGGGTACGCAGCGAGATGACCAGGACACCGCCATTTGCGCGATGTACCAGCCCAGGCTGCAGCGAAAGCTCGCCGTTAAACTGGCGCAGACAACCAAAGAGTTGTTCAGCCTCGACCCAGTTCGCGGTAATCACCTCGCCCTTAGCGGCAAAAAGGCCGTCGGCCTGCGCCGCCGGTTCGAAAGTAACATCATGTCCAGCGATACGATACTGGCCGCCAAAAACGGCGTTCGCTTCCGGCTTTAGCTGACGCACGGCATCCCCGAACAACGTCAGGTATTCCGCTTCTTCCGGGGCTTTGAGCAGCATGAAAGGCGCAGTTGCCCAGGGGCTTAATACCTGCTCCAGCGCATAATGCAAACGGGGCTGCGTATCGCTAAGGATGAATTCGTGTTCTTTTGCGAGATCTGGCTGTGCAAACAGTTCCTGATAACTTTCGGTATCCGGAACAAGGTCACGCCATGCAAGTTTCGTAATGGTCAAAGTTGATGTTTTTTAGTCAGATGTAAAAGCGTGGAGTATACCGTAAGCGGGGAGCTGTACCCAAGCAGGATTGGGGATTTCGACAGGGTGATTAGCTGCATTCACTCACAGGATATGATTTCTTTTCAGCAGATTGCTAAAAAACTGATATTCTGAACAGAGTTACGTGGTAACACTGAGATCGCAATGAAATATCAACAACTGGAAAATCTCGAAAGCGGCTGGAAATGGAAGTACCTGGTCAAAAAGCACCGTGAAGGGGAGCTGATCACCTGCTACATCGAAGCCAGCGCTGCGCAAGAAGCCGTGGATATTTTGCTGACCCTCGAAAACGAACCGGTACAGGTCAACGGCTGGATTGAGAAACACATTAATCCTGCGTTGTTAAACCGGATGAAGCAAACTATCCGCGCGCGACGCAAACGGCATTTTAATGCTGAGCACCAGCACACTCGCAAAAAATCAATCGACCTGGAATTTGTTGTCTGGCAGCGCCTGGCCGGGCTGGCACAACGACGGGGTAAAACGCTGTCGGAAACCATCGTGCAGTTGATTGAGGATGCAGAACATAAAGAGAAGTACGCCAACCAGATGTCGACACTGAAGAATGACCTTCAGGCGCTGTTGGGTAAAAAGTAGTTTTTTACTTTTCTTCAGACAATAAAAAACCCCGCATTGCGGGGTTTTTTTATAAGACGATAACTTATGCCGCTGGCTGAGTTACAACGTCTTTGATGCCTTTAACTTCGATCTCTACGCGACGATCTGGAGCCAGGCAGTCGATCAGTGCAGCGCGAGCTTTCACGTTGTCACAGGTGTTGCCAGTAACTGGGTTAGCTTCGCCCATACCACGTGGGGAGATCTTGTTAGCTGGGATACCTTTAGAGATCAGGTAATCAACAACAGACTGAGCACGTTTCTCAGACAGTTTCTGGTTGTAAGCGTCAGAACCGATACGGTCGGTGAAGCCCAGAACCACTACAGAACCGTCTTTAGGATCCAGGTTGCTCAGCTGGGTGTACAGCTGATCCAGTGCCTGCTGGCCTTCTGGTTTCAGAGTCGCTTTGTTGAAGTTGAACAGAACGTCAGACTTCAGAGTGAAGTGCTTGGTCTGTACTTCTGGAGCTGGAGCCGGCGCTGGAGCAACAACTGGAGCTGCTTCTTCCTGCTGGCCGAAACGGTAGGAAACACCTACGCTCAGCATGCCGTTGTCTGGACGAACACCAACGGTGTTGCCGTCGCCGATGTTGTTAACCCACTGGTATTCCAGACGGGTAGCGATGTCACGGGTCATAGCCCACTCAACGCCACCAGCGAATACTGGGGAAACACCGGTGTCATGGTCGTCGCCAGCGATGCTGTTGCTGGAGTCAGCGCGCCATACCATGCCGCCCAGACGGGTGTACACGTCCAGATCGTCAGTTACTGGGTAACCCAGTTTAGCGGTCAGCTGAACGCCCTGTGCTTTGAAAGCGCCGTTTACGGTGTCGCCTTTGTATGGCATACGACCTAACCAGTCGTAACCCATTTCAAAACCAACATACGGGTTAACCTGATAGCCACCGAACGCACCTGCACCAAGCTGGCTCTCGTGAGTTGGGCCATCATTGTTCAGGCTGCTGTTGTACCAGCCGGTGTCGTGGAACTGAGACCAGCCCAGTTTACCACCTGCATACCAGGTATTATCTTTCGGAGCGGCCTGCGCTACGGTAGCGAAGCCAGCCAGTGCCACTGCAATCGCGATAGCTGTCTTTTTCATTTTTTGCGCCTCGTTATCATCCAAAATTCGCCATGAAAGTCTCAAGAGAGAATCACGGTTAAATCCTTCACCGGGGGGCGTGGTCAAATATAAATCTACCGATATCTTCGGCTTAGGCCGAGCACCCCTGGCGATGTAAAGTCTACAACGTAGCTGAAAACTTACAAGTGTGAAGTCCGTCAGGCATATGAAAAAAAAAGTTCCGTATACCGATTATTTAACATTTTTTGAACGAATTTTGTGCAATAAAATTAAGGAGAACCGCACCAGACAAGCCTTGCCGCAATTTTAAGGCCGGGAACTAAAATCCCATCTTGCGGTCAAAAAAAATTCCAGGAAAAATCTTAATTTCACTCAATGATACAAATTTGAGTGAATTTTTAGCCCTGAAAGTTGTCCTCTGCGGTAAGAATCCGATCGAACCGGACGCATAATGAACCCGATCGCATTCCCTTCTTCAGCGGCTTCAGTCAGTCGGAAATGTTCCTCTTCCGTCAATTCTTCCGGTAACCAACCAATCACCACGCTGTAATTTCCTGTGCGTAACGCGCGGATCATCGACTCAACGGTATCGCAAGGCGAAAGTTGATTAATCTGCATGACCTTGGTCAGCGGAAGGCCTGCGGATTGAACCCACTCGCGACTCAGCTTTTGCTGAGGCGTGAGCCAAAGCTGCCAGCGCGATTGCTGACCGAGCTGTTGTAATAATGGCAGTAAAAGAAGTTGCGTTAACAAGGGCTGGTCTTCACGATAAACCACTTCACTGATAAGCCCTGTGGAAACACGCTCGACGGAATTCTGCGCGACATTGCCTGCAGCAGAAGAGAGAGAGATTGCGCGATTTGCATAGCCTGAAGTGTGCATATTCATTCCAGCCCTGTAGTTACTGTATGGATATACAGTAACCCCTGTATGCCCAAAGATCAACCTCATTTTCGGAAAGCGACTCGCAAAATTCATTCAATCTTGATGCCCCTCGAAAAATCATCTTGCTCAACGACGATAAGTTGCCTATTTTCCTGCTAACGGATCCGCTAGTAAGAAATTTCGTTGTTAGCCTATGATTTTGAAGGGAAATATCATGAAAAAGATATCTTATGAACGGATTTATAAATCCCAGGAATACCTCTCTCCGTTAGGCGAGATTCATCATCGCGCGCTGTTTGGCGGTTACACCCTGGCAGTGGATGATGCGGTCTTTGCCATGGTGTCCGATGGCGAACTTTACCTTCGCGCGTGTGAAGAGAGTGCAAAATACTGTGTAAAAAATGCTTCCTCCTTCTTGACGTTGATGAAGCGAGGCCGCCCGGTGCTGCTCAACTATTATCGTGTGGATGACGGATTATGGCAGGACAGGGAGCGGTTGCTTCAGCTCTCCTCGTTTGCACTCAGTGCGGCTAGGAAAGAACGCTACCAGCGTCATCAACGAACCCGTCTTAAGGATCTGCCGAACCTGACCTTTCAGCTTGAAGTCTTGCTCTTTGAAGCCGGTATCACCAATGAAGAAACGCTGCGGGCGCTGGGTGCCAGAGCGAGCTGGCTGAAGATGCGGGCAAAGAATAAAGCACTCAGTATAAAAGTGCTCTTTGCGCTGGAAGGGGCTATCGAAGGGCTGCATGAGGCGGCACTCCCGGCAGGTATCCGCCGGGAGCTGACGGAGTGGTTTAATGCGCTGCCTGAGCCGCAGGAGAGTCGTTCCTCCAGGTAGCGATGTGCTGTTGCAGACGGCAAATTTCAGGCAGCAGAGCGATCAGCAGGCCTATCTGCTGAAGAACCAGCGGCGCTTTGCTGTCATTTCCCGGGTCAAGATGCGCAATGCGTTGAGCCAGTTCATCCAGAGCCTGTCGAACGCGCGGTTCATCGGCCGGGCGGTGATGAAGCGCATCATCGACATAGCAGACGGCGTCATCGAGGAGGTTGAGAACCGCCGGGTTAGTGAGCTTCTCGCGGTGGGCCCCCAGCGTCGAAATATAGCTGGTAAAGGTATGGTTCAGGCAGAGCAGGCGGAACGCTGTCTCACGAATCTCGGCCGTGGCGCCCGGCTCCGTTGACATGTTCGAGACAACGGAGGCCAGTTCAGCATCACTGTTGTGCGCGTCGCGACGTGCTATCCGGTAAGCCAGACGGTTATCGCGGCCCTGGTGGTACTGCTCCAGAATTGCGTCAAGGTAACGACAGTTGGCATTCATCGCCCTGTCTACCACGCGCGGCAAATTGCGAAAACGCCAGTCCGGCCAGATAAAGCTGACCGCGGCCCAGGCAATCGCGCAGCCAATCAGCGTATCAATCACGCGGGGCAGGGCGACTTCAAACCCTTCACCCAGCAGATTAAAGCAGAGCAGCACCAGCAGCGTGATGAACATGGTGGCATGGGCGTACTGCACGTTGCGAAACGCGAAAAACAGCACGCCGGTGATCACGATCAGAATCAGCTGCCCTTCGACGGAAGGCACGAAATAAAGCACCGGCAGGCCGATTGCGACGCCGACCAGCGTGCCGATAATACGCAGCGCCAGGCGGTGTCGGGTGGCGTTATAGTTCGGCTGGCAGACGAACAGGCTGGTCAGCAGGATCCAGTAGCCATGATGCAGCCCGGTTATCTGGATAAAGGCATAACCCACGCACAGCACCAGCGACATTCTCACCGCGTGGCGGAAGAGAGCCGACTCCGGGGTAAAGTTGCGGCTCAGGCGTAGCCACATATCGCTAAAACTGTGCACGCTGTCATCAGCAAGCTGATTGTCGACTTCACTGCCCGGAAGCGCCATCGCCTGCTCGGACTCGATGGTCGCCAGCTGTGCGTCAATCGCCCGCAGGTTGTTCAGCAGAAAGCCCAGCGCTTTAATGTGTTCCGGTGACGTTCCGCTGGCCTGAACGCGGTCGAGTGCCGCATCAAGATGGCTAAATACGCGTTCAAAACGTGGGTCATGCTGATAGGGCGTGCGCAGCAGAATGGAGCGCGAGAGCTGCTGGCACGCCTGGGACTGCATGGAGAGCAGGCGCTGGAAGCGGAACATCACGTCACTGTAGCGGAACTTCTCGCGCAGGGCGGCATACTGGACGTGCGAGGAGCTGGCGCGTTCATGAATGTCCTGGGCGGCAAAATAGTAGTGTAAGGTTCTTCGCGTTCCGCGCTGACCGCGATCGCCGCGCAGACGGGTCAGCAGAGAGGCTTTTGTCTGGTTAAGGGTGGCGACCAGTTGACCATTTGCCAGCGCCAGATCGTAGAGCGGCGCCTGGCTTTCTTCCTCGATATCCGGGTCGAACAGCCGGGATTTCAGTTCCAGATAGTGGGCTAGCTGCTCAAAGCTGCGGGCAAGGTTGTCCTGCAGAGGACGAACCGGGAAGATCAGATGACCGGTTAAGGTCAGCAGGTTATACCAGATGGCGCCGAGCAACAGCAGAACAGGCTGCTGGTACCACTGGTCGTAGAGGGATGCGCCCAGCATGGTATAGATGGCAATCAGCAGGGCGCCAAACGCGATAGTGGCATAGCGCTGCCCGAGGCCGCCCAGTAAAATAAACCCGCTGGTTGAGAGCGTCAGACCCAGGGCAAACAGCCAGGGCCAGGGGAAAAGTAACTCAACGGACGCTGACGCAATAAAAAAGCAGACGAGCGTGATGACCAGGTTGCGTAAACGCCCGGCCAGACGATCGTCCAGGTCCGCCAGCGCCCCGGCCACGACGCCCAGCGTGAGCGGGATGGTGAGCTTGACGTCATTCAGCCACCAGGGCAGGGCAACCGTGCCGCAAAGAGCGATAAATATCCTGACGTTATAAAGCCAGGTGCTGTTCCAGGTATAACGGCGAAGCAGTGGGCTTAGCATAAACGCGGCCAGTCCTTAGTTACTGAAAACGACGACGCGCGTTAGCTTCACGCGCCGCCTGGGCCACTTCGACCGGAACAACCCTGCGCCCGACGGGCCAAAGAGCGATAGCGGCGATCTTAAAGTTCGCGATCCCCACCGGAATACCAATAATCGTGATGCACTGCGCAATACCCGCAAAAATATGCATGATGCAGAGCCACCAGCCGAAGAAAATCAGCCACAGAATGTTAAGCAGGGTACCCCCCGTATTCATCAGGGCGTTTTTGCTCTCCGGATTCAGCTCGTCAACGTGGATGGCTTCATTCCCGTAGGGGACGAAGGAGAGTTTTGTGATTTCCCAGCAGGAGCGGGTCAGGGGGAGCGTAAAAATCAGGACGATGCTCACCAGCGTGGCAAAAAGCCAGGAAAGGGTGGTGGCAAAACCGCCCAGCACAAAATTCAACACATTCAGAACGGTACGCATAAACCCTCACTTCCTTTCGATAAAATTAACGCCCAATGATTGTAACGTTTTTTTAGGCTGGAGCACCTTAAAACTGGCAGTTACACTGTCAGGTAAATTATCTCTTCGTGGATTTGGCGGAACATGGAACTGAAAGCAACGTCGTTAGGCAAACGTCTGGCGCAACACCCTTACGACCGGGTGGTTCTCCTTAATGCCGGGGTAAAAGTCTCTGGAGAACGCCACGAATACCTTATTCCGTTTAATCAGCTTCTGGCTATCCACTGCAAACGCGGGCTGGTGTGGGGCGAACTCGAGTTCGTACTGCCTGACGATAAAGTCGTGCGTCTTCACGGCACCGAGTGGACAGAAACCCAGCGTTTCCATCATCACCTGAACGCGCTCTGGCAGCAGTGGAGTCAGGATATGAGCGTGATTGCCGCCGGAGTGCTTCAAAAGGTGCTGGACGATATCGCGCAAAGCAACGCGCAGCATTCGTGGCTCACCCGTCAGCAGACCGCCGGGTTGCAGCAAAAGATCCGGCAGGCACTCTCGGCGCTGCCGTTATCCGTGGCGCGTCTAGAGGAGTTTGACAATTGTCGCGACGCCTGGCGCCAGTGCCAGGCCTGGCTGAATGATAAGGATAAAAGCCGACTCGCCCATAATCAGGCCTGGACGGACGCCATGCTCACCCAATACGCCGACTTTTTCAGTACGGTGGAGTCTTCTCCGCTTAATCCGGCTCAGGCGCGCGCGGTGGTCAACGGCGAGCAGTCGCTGCTGGTGCTGGCGGGGGCCGGTAGCGGTAAAACGTCGGTGCTGGTTGCGCGTGCCGGCTGGCTGTTGACGACCGGGGAAGCGGTCCCCGATCAAATTCTGCTTCTGGCCTTTGGCCGCAAGGCGGCCCAGGAGATGGACGAACGGATCCAGGAACGTCTGCATACCCGGGATATCACGGCCAGAACCTTCCATGCCCTTGCCCTGCATATTATTCAGCAGGGCAGTAAAAAAGTGCCTGCTATCAGTAAACTGGAAAACGACGCGCAGGCGCGCCAGGCGCTGTTTATCAAAACGTGGCGCCAGCAGTGCAGTGAGAAAAAGGCGCAGGCGAAAGGGTGGCGTCAGTGGCTCGAGGAGGAACTCAACTGGGACGTGCCGGAGGGCAGCTTCTGGCAGGATGACAAACTGGCGCGTCGGCTGGGTTCACGGCTTGACCGCTGGGTCAGCCTGATGCGAATGCACGGCGGAACGCAGGCAGAGATGATTGAAAGCGCGCCGGAGGCGATCCGCGATCTGTTTTCGAAGCGGGTCAAGCTGATGGCGCCGCTGCTGAAAGCCTGGAAAACCGCGCTGAAAGCGGAAAATGCCGTCGATTTTTCCGGCCTAATCCACCAGGCCGTCATCATTCTGGAGAAGGGGCGCTTTGTCAGCCCGTGGAAACATATTCTGGTGGATGAGTTCCAGGACATCTCTCCGCAGCGCGCAGCGCTGCTTTCGGCGCTACGGGCGCAAAATAAGCATACCTCGCTGTTTGCGGTGGGTGACGACTGGCAGGCCATCTATCGCTTCAGCGGGGCGCAGCTTTCGCTGACGACCGCGTTCCACCACTATTTTGGCGAAGGCGATCGCAGCGATCTGGACACCACCTACCGCTTCAATTCACGGATTGGTGAAATCGCCAACCGCTTTATCCAGCAGAACCCGCATCAGCTGGCAAAGCCGCTCAATAGCCTGCGGGCAGGGGATAAAAAAGCTGTGACCCTGCTGGCGGAAGACCAGCTGGAACCGCTGCTGGACAAGCTCAGCGGCTACGCGAAGCCTGATGAACGTATCCTGGTGCTGGCACGATACCATCACCTCAAACCCGAGGCGCTGGAAAAGGCGGCCACCCGCTGGCCGAAGCTGCAGCTTGAATTTATGACGATTCACGCCAGCAAAGGGCAGCAGGCCGACTATGTGATTGTCATGGGGCTGAAAGAGGGGAGCGACGGTTTCCCGGCCCCGGCCCGCGAGTCGGTCATGGAGCAGGCCCTGCTGCCGGTGCCGGAAGACTTTCCGGATGCCGAAGAGCGGCGTTTGCTGTATGTGGCGATGACCCGCGCGCGCCATCGCGTGTGGCTGCTGTTCAATAAAGAAGGGCCATCCGTGTTTGTCGATATTTTGAAGAGTATTGATGTGCCGGTGGCGCGGAAGCCATAACGACGAAGTGTAAGGATGGGTAGGCCGGGTAAGGCGTAGCCGCCACCCGGCAAAAAAAGCTACTTCAGTCTCTCTGAAAGATAACGCTGATAGTCCGGAATAAGGATATCTACCGGCGAGTTAAACTGCGGCGATTCGATGATGAAATCCGCTGTCGAGAGGTTTGTCGCCACCGGAATATTCCACACCGTCGCCAGGCGCAGCAGGGCCTTGACGTCCGGGTCGTGCGGAACCGCGTTTAGCGGGTCCCAGAAGAAGATCAGCACATCAATCTTCCCTTCGGAAATCTGTGCGCCGACCTGCTGATCGCCGCCCATCGGGCCGCTCAGCATGGCGTTTACCTCCAGACCCGTTTCGCGCTGGATCAGGTTACCGGTGGTGCCGGTCGCCGACAGGGCGTGCTTTTCCAGTAAAGACTGATGGCGGCGAACCCAGTTAAGCAGCATTTGTTTACAGTGATCGTGCGCTACCAGAGCAATATGTTTGCGTTCCGGGAGCGTGCGTGTTGTCAGTTCCATAATCATATCCATCAGGTTAACTGCCTACACGATGACGGGAACCGTCTGACGCTGCAAGAGAAAGGCGTAAAAAATGTGGCTTATGATGAAGGTTGTTGTTTTGCCCACTGTAAAAACCGGGCCCGCGTGTCGGCATCGGCCTGCTGGAACCAGAATTTAAGGCGCTGTTCCGTCAGGGCCTGGGACTGGGGTGGAATGACGTCCAGTTCAGAGACGCCGGAAAGCAGCGAACTGTCGTCGGCCATCATGGTGGCAAACTGAGGAAGCGACGCGCGTTTACCGGCTTTGTTATAGGTCTGCGTCGCGGCCTCGTAGTCCGGACCTTTCGGTGAAGTCGTCAGCGCCAGAATATCCAGCTTCGCCGGAATCGGCATCGCATCCCCGTCCAGCAGTTCAATGCGGGGAGACGCGTCGAAGGCCGCTGATTCCTTCTCCGTTTCAAGGCGTGGCAGGGTAATATTCACCTGACTGATTTGTCGGGTATTAAAGCTGACGATCAGCGGCGGGGAGATGTACATCCGTTGCTCGTGATTGGCCAGACCGATCGATTTTTCTAACCGGAATACCAGCTGATGCGGTCCGTTATCCAGCTCGATACTGTCCGCACCGCGCAATAACGAACTGGAGACCTTTTTTCCGTCCAGTACCAGAAGATCAATATCGGTAGAGAGCCGGAGCGTGGTCGCAAAAACGCAGACCGGCATCACTAATGCAATCAGAGCAGTGGCAATACCGGTTTTCATAGAAGGCTCCCGTCAGAAATCCTGTCGCCGCATTAATGTATCTAAATTTTTCGATAATCACGTTTACTAACATATAGACATATTTGGCCGTTTTGCCCTCATGCATCGGTATGGGATGGATGGTTGAGATGTGCGGTTTGGCGTACACTTTTAAAAAAGCCAGGAGAAAAACCATGAAAGAGAACGATATTGCCGAGATTCTGACATCCACGCGTACCATTGCGCTGGTGGGCGCGAGCGATAAACCCGATCGTCCCAGCTATCGGGTGATGAAATACCTTCTCGATCAGGGCTATCACGTCATCCCGGTCTCGCCAAAAGTGGCGGGGAAAACCTTACTGGGCCAGCAGGGTTATGCCACGCTCGCTGACGTGCCGGAAAAAATTGATATGGTCGATGTCTTCCGTAATTCCGAGGCGGCGTGGGAAGTGGCGCAGGACGCTATCGCCGTCGGGGCGAAAACGCTGTGGATGCAACTGGGCGTGATTAACGAGCAGGCTGCCGTGCTGGCGCGGGATGCGGGGCTGAACGTCGTCATGGATCGCTGTCCGGCGATCGACATCCCCCGTCTGGGGCTGGCGAAGTAATAAAAAAAAGCCCGTTCATCGGGCTTTTTTTACACGCTTAGTTCCGCAGGCGCGGAGCCTGTAACTGTTTGCGGATAGTCTGAGCAAGTTCATCCATAGTGGGTTGCTCCGGATGCTCTTCCTGCAGCTCGCTGCTTAGCTGCGCTTCGGCAAGGTAGGTGTGGACGGGTTGCCCGTCGTCACCTTCCATCACCACATGGTACCAGGGTGCAGCGCGAAGCTCTGCGTTCACCGCCAGCTCGTCTGCTGACGGCTCATCAAGGGAATACTCCGGGTCGATATCCACGACCACACCCAAATACCCGAGCAAAGTGTGGCGGACCTGCTGGCCGATACCGAATTTGCTGGCAATCATAGTCACCTCCCGGGAAATACGACTTACACGTTATGTGCGGGCAATATTTCTCTTTTCAAGTTACATGACGCGACAGGCAAACCCTTTCAGATACAGTCCTTCCGGGTAGGTAGCAATCACGGGGTGATCGGCTGCCTGACGGAACTGCTCTATAAATTGTACATCACGGCCAGCATCTATTGCGGCATCAGCGATGATTTTCTGAAATAAATCTGTGGTCATCAGGCCGGAGCAGGAGAAGGTGAGCAGAACCCCGCCCGGGTTCAGCAACTGGATAGCCAGCATGTTGATATCTTTATATCCGCGGCAGGCGCCCATCAGCTGGCTTTTGTTCTCCACAAACTTTGGTGGATCCATCACGATGACGTCGAACTTCTCGCCCTGGTCGCGGTATTTACGCAGCAGCTTGAAGACGTCGTCGCGTATAAATTCGGCTTTGCTCAAGTCCAGTTTGTTCAGCTCGACGTTCTGTTTTGCCACGTCCAGCGCTTCCTGCGAGGTATCCACGCTGACCACCTGGGCACAGCCGCCCATCAGCGCCGAAACGGCAAACCCACCGGTGTAGGAGAAGCAGTTGAGCACGCGTTTGTCGGCAACGTACTGACGCGTCGCGAGACGGCTGTCGCGCTGGTCAAGGTAGTAACCCGTTTTGTGCCCGCCCTGAATATCCACCAGCAGCTTCATGCCGTGCTCTTCAATTGGCAGCAGGGCAGGCGGCAGTTCACCCGTGACCGGCCCCTGAGTCAGCTCCATGCCTTCTTTTTTGCGCACCGCCACATCGCTGCGGTCGTAAATGGCGCACTGCGGGAACAGCGTTTGCAGCGCGCTAATCAGCGCAGCGCGCTGGTATTCCGCCCCGGCGCTCAGGAGCTGCAGCACCAGGAAGTTACCGAAGCGATCGATGGTCACGCCCGGCAGGCCGTCAGACTCACCGGCAATCAGGCGGTAGCTGTCCAGCCCGTCGCGTTTAGCCAGCCAGTCGCGCCACTGCTGCGCCTGCTGCAGACGGCGGACGAAGAAGTCGATGTCGATGGTTTCGTCTTTATCGAATGTCCAGACGCGCGCGCGGATCTGGGAGGCTGGCGAGTAGGCGCCTCGCGCTAACCATTTCCCCTGGTGGTCCACGATATCAATGGTTTCACCGAGGCTGGCTTTGCCTTCCATACGGGCAACCGCGCCGGAAAAGACCCAGGGATGACGGCGCAGTAAGGATTTCTCGCGCCCTTTGGCTAACACTAAACGTACACTCATAATTTGCTGTTCTGTCGATTTCAGGGAAATGGCGCGTAGAGTAGCACATTCAGCAAGGCGCAATCATCTGCGGATGCCGTTGAGCGTTTCGGCACAAAATCAAATCGCTTAAGCACATTACGGCACTGCGGCGGGATATACAGTGGGATTCCAGTTCAGCAAAGGAAACCCCCCATGAAAAAGCGCAGTGTCATCACAATAGCCGCTCTGACGGCAATGAGTTTTCAGGTTTTAGCCGCAACGCCTTTCAGCATGACCAGCCGGGATATTTCCGGCGACCGGCGGTTAGCGCCACAGCAGGTGTTTGAGGGATTTGGCTGCCACGGTGGTAACCAGTCCCCGCAGCTGGCGTGGACAAATCCGCCCACGGGTGCGAAAAGTTTTGCCATTACGGTCTATGACCCGGATGCGCCTACCGGCAGCGGCTGGTGGCACTGGACAGTAGCCAACATTCCCGTGAAGACAATGACGCTGCCCGCTGATGCCGGTAACCCAAATGGCGAAAAATTACCTGCTGGCGCTGTGCAGGGGCGTAATGATTTCGGTTATTCTGGATTCGGCGGCGCATGTCCGCCCGCAGGCGATAAGCCTCACCGCTATCAGATGACCGTCTGGGCGCTGGACGTGGATACCCTGCCCGTCGACAACAATGCGAGCGGCGCGCTGGTCGGCTTTATGCTCAATAGTCACGTTCTGGCAAAGGCTCAGTTAACCGCAACCTACAGCAGATAAGGATGAACCGGTGCAGGAGTTCCATTTTCGACATAAACATCTCACGGCGGGTGAAGTGAGTGCCAGCAAAATGCATCGCCTGCACCAGGTTAAGCTCTTTTTCCCGGCGATTTGCCATATCACTCACGGCAGTAAGGTGATTGTGCAGGACGATAACCGCCTGGTGGCCACCCGGGATGAACTCATCATTATCCCTGCCAATACGGCAATGGAGATCATCAATCAGCCTGCAAACGGTCTGTTTCACTCGGACTTGCTGATGTTATCGCCGGAAATCGTTGCCGAGTTTAAAGCGCATTACCTGAAATCCTGGCCGCGCACGACGCTGCATTCGCTCTGCGCTCCGCTGAGCGAGGGGCTGGCGTTTATGTGGGATAACCTGCTGCACGCCGTGCGTCAGGATTTACCGGAGGCGCTGCAAAAACATCAGGCCTTCGGTCTGTTGCTGGCATTGCTGCATGACGGCGTGGCAGGTCCGCTGCTTATCGAGCGAAGCAATAACCTGACCGAGCAGGTGCGACAGTTCATTATGCTGTCGCCCGCCAGAGCCTGGACCGCGCAGGACGTCGCCAGCCGTCTGGCCCTGAGCGTGCCGACGCTGCGCAGACGGTTACGCGAGGAATCACAGAGTTTTCGCCAGATTGTCGAGGAGGTGAGGATGGCCGTGGCTTTGTCACAGTTACAGTCAACCCGATTACCGATCGGCGAAATCGCATTACAATGTGGGTATCTGTCCAGCTCTCGTTTCACCGCCCGTTTCCGGCAGCACTACGGCTGTTTGCCGAAAACGCTACGTTAAGGAGAAGAAGAATGTCTAAAGTCTGCACTATTGCCTGGGTTCACGGCGTCGTTCAGGGCGTGGGTTTCCGCTACAGTACCCAGCGCGAAGCGATTGAGCTTGGGCTAACGGGATACGCGCGCAACATGGATGACGGCAGCGTTGAGGTGGTCGCCTGTGGCGAAGCAGAGCAGGTTGACAAGCTGGTGGCGTGGCTGAAAGCGGGTGGGCCGCGCAGCGCGCGGGTTGATAAGGTCTTAACGGAACCCCATCAACCGGGGCGCGAATACGTCAACTTCGGTATTCGGTATTAAATACACTTCACCGGCTTAGGCAGGCCGGCAATTTTGGTGGCCTGTTTTGCCGGACCTTTCGGGAACAGACGATAGAGATAGCGGCTGTTGCCTTTCTCTTCACCGAACTTATTGGCCATCGCCTTGACCAGCATGCGGATGGCCGGAGAGGTGTTGAACTCGAGATAAAACTCGCGCACAAAACGCACCACTTCCCAGTGTTCGGGGGAAAGAGTAATCCCTTCGTTTTCCGCAATTTTCTCCGCCAGCGGTTCGCTCCAGAGCGTTGTATCTTTCAGATAGCCTTCGCTATCGGTCTCAATTTCCTGGCCTGCAAAAATGAACATAATCTTCTGTCGTAGGTGAAAAATCGGCGACAGTGTAGCAAAAAAGCGGGCTCAGGATAAACCGTGACCTACAGGAGCAGCTGAAGCAGGTTGTTGGCATTGAGCTTCTTCAGCGCGTTGCATTTATGGGTTGAAACCTGTTTCTCCGACATGTGCGTCACGATGGCAATGTGGCGGACCGGCAACCCGGTCAGCATCAGATCGAGCACGTTGAATTCAGGAACGGTCAGGCAGCAGTCCAGGCTTCGAACGCGGCGTGGCTCTTTTGCCAGCAAATACGCCGCATCGGCAACGGCGATCCGGTCGTCGATGATATAAAGCGTTAGCGTACTGAAACGCTTGCGTAAATGCGTCGCCAGCGCCCACCCCTTTTCGTTGCAGACCAGATAAAGACTGCCTTTCCAGCGGGCGGCTTCCAGCCTGAGCAAAATATTGATCAGCGCCTGATGCGTCGCCGCCACGGAAAAACGGCAGCGGACGACAATCACGCGGCGGGTAAGCAGCGTTGGCTGCCATTGTACGGTATCGCTCTGGACCTCTAACTGAACGCCCCGACGCAGCAGCGCATAGCGCAGTCCTTCGGCGTAAAATCGATTATTGTCGAGAATGGCGTAACTCACGGTGACCTCGTTATAACGTGCTGGGCGTATAGATGACGCGCAGCGTGCCGGTATAGTCGCCCGCGTTTTTGCTGCTGGCGGCGAACGCGGGGGTTTTCAGGATAATTGGCGCAGGAATGCACAGTACGCTCTCGCGTCCGCCGGGCAGCACGACCTGACGCAGATACTGCGGATCGTTAGTGCCTTGCCAGACTACGGTTTTACCGTTCGCGACGGTTTCGGTTGCGCCTGTGACGGGATGGGTAACGGAGACCTGATAGTCGAGACGGTCCCGCGCATCCGTCTGGCTTCCACCGCGCCGCCGGATAGAAAACGCGCCTTCGGCACGTTCCGCAGAGGGAAGCCCGTCATCTTCAAAACGAAGATAGGCGCGGGTGCTGGTGCTGTTTTTGCCGTCGTACAGGCACATATCCAGCGTGTTTTCCCCCTTGATCTCGCTGCCCCCGGGGCGCCCCGGGAAGTTGGTCAGGTTGAGGTTAACGATGGGCGTGGAGTGCGGAAAGGCTGGCAGATAAATCTGCTGGTTTCCCGGGTCGACCACCTCAATGCGAATATTTGCCTGCCATTTGGCGATGGTGAGATAGCCAGGACAGCCGACATTCACGTCATTGAAGTTGCCGCCGCAGTCGGCGCTTCCCCACTGGCGCAGGTTCTGCTTCAGCGTGGCGGTCCAGATCCCCGGCAGGGCGAGCTTATCCAGTTCGCTTTTCACGATATAGAAATCGAAGTAGGGCTCTCTGTTCCAGTTAGCAATTTCCGTCGTCCCTCCCGTGACAAAGCTGGCAAAGGTGAACACTTTATTGTTGATAAACATGTAGTGATCGCCATACACCTTGATATTCACCGTCTTGCCGGTAAGGGAATGGGTAAACGCTAAATTGATGGCATAAGGCGCGGCCGGGTTCGCCGAGAACCAGACCGGTGAGTTCATGCAGGCGCCGTTCGTGGTATCGGTACGGGACTGACAGGTCAGGGTATTGCGCCCCCACTTTTGCGGATCGGCGGCGTCAAAGCCGCCCGATTCATGAAACCAGATGTCAAAACGCGCGGGCGGCGCGGTGCGATCGAAGCTGATCCCTACGCTGGTATTTCGTCCCGCGGGAGAGCCTGCCAGCGTCTGGCTGGCCCACAGGCTTAAGAACAGAAAAATAAAGAGGCACTTAATCACATCATTTCCCTTTAGTGAGGCTATCGGTGTTCATGGCAGTCGGTCCAGCAGGGACCGACCGTCCGGCCAGCATCAGCTGTGCCTGCTGCTGGACGGCATCCGGCAGGGCGGAGAAGGTTAACTCCTTACAGGGGATCGACCCGACGTAACGCACCACGTCGCGCATACTCTTCACGTTCAGCGCACACTGATAAAACTGCTGCTGACGCACCAGGTAGAGGTGATGCAGCAGGGCGTCGCTTTGGGCGCTAAACCCGCCGTTGCCAAGGTCGCTCCAGCCGTTCACGTTCAGCGGCACGCCGCCGATAAACGGCGAATGACGCTCGTCGGTTAACTGGCCGAGCCAGGTGTAGCTTGCGGTGGTTTGCACGTCCCGACGCAGCAGTTTGCCAGGCACCATAAACAGCGTTCTGCTGCCCGATCCTTGCGTGATTTCACTGCTGGCTCCTCGTGAGACATCCAGCGATTCGTTAACCGTCAACGTTGTCTGCTGATAGCCCGGCACCGCGAAGAGGGCGCGGCTATTGCCTGGAATATCGGCACTGCCGCCGTTATCCAGCGACACGGCGACGCGCGGATCCTGAGCATCTTCCGGCGTGATCACGTTCACCGCGACGGCGGAAGCAGGGCGACCGTCGCTCCAGCGGCCCAGCCACAGGCCAGAGCGGGACAGCGCAAACGTCGAGCTGTAGTTGCCGCTGCTGCTCAGCGTATGGCGACGATCCTGACGATCCCAGGCGTCGCTGACGGTCAGACTCCCGTTGCCATATCGTCCGCCCTGGCGCGTATAGGCTGAGGTATTCAGCGAGTCGCTGTTAATGCCCGACGCGCTGAGGCCGTACTCATTTTCGCCGCGGGCATCGGCATACCAGTTATGCGCCACGTTGTAGCTCAGCTGGTTTTTTTCACGTTGCTGATGCTGCCATGTCGCGCCCAGAGAGGTGTAGCTTGACGCATCGCCCTGGCGGTTATGCGCCATGGACAGGCTCACGCTCAGGTAGCCGCCTTTATCCCTGCCTTCGCGGGCGTCATCGTTACGCATAAACAGGTTAATGCTGCTGTTAATGTTCAGGCCATGGGTGCTGAAGGCATTGCTCAGGCCAGCCTGCCAGGCCCGCGTGCGCGAGCGGGTCATATAGACCGATTCCCACGGCAAACCCGCATCGTGGCGATCGTCACTGTCCGGCAGCTCCCGGCGTGAAACGTACCGGCCTTCGTTGCGGTTATCCGAATACCCCAGGCTCGCATACCAGGCGCCGACCGGGACGGAGAACATCACCGAGAGGGTGCGATAACAGCCGTTCACGGCGTCAAATCCCGCGTTTTGGGTGTTGCAGTTTTCAGCGGATAACGCGTTGCGATAGACGCTCAAAGAAAAACCGTCGTTGTAGCTGATTTGCTGAATATTGCCGCGCTGGCCTTCGCTGCCGTAGAGGTAGCTAAACCGGGTACTCAGCACGCCATCGATCGGGCCCGCGTTGAAGCCCCGGCTCCAGTCGAGCGCGTTCTCCAGGAAACGCTGGTTTTTCTTGAACGTTGCGCCGCTGGTCAGCGCCAGCGTCGGGGTGACGGGCAGACGAACGCCCGCCTGCGCAACCGCGCGGCGCTCTTCGTTTTGATCGCTATTATCGGTTTCGCCCGCCTGCAGGAACCACTCGACGCGGTCGAATGGCGTAATGCCGGTTCGGGTAAACGGCACCTGCTCGGTGCGCGTCAGCCGGTTATTTTCATAGATGGAGAGCGTCACGGTGTAGCTTCCGTCCGGGAACGATCGCGTGTCCAGGGTTTGCGCCCCGGCATTCAGATAGAAGCTCGCCAGCAGCTGATTGCCCCGGCGGGCGTCGATACGCGCGTCATGGGAAAGCAGCACGGTAACAGGGGTTCCCTTCGACTGCTGAACCGGGTTCATCCACGCCCGTGTTGAACCCGTGCGCAGGCCGCGAATTTTGCCCAGCGGCAGCTGGCTGAGGGTGATATTCCCGCCGGCATTGCTGAACAGATCGCGGGTATCCATCTCGCCTGCCTGGACGTAGTACTGACGCAGGATATCCTGGCGGAACCAGGCGTTGTTGACGGTGACCTCCTGCTGCTGCTGGTGCCGTGAACGCTGCCCCAGCCAGGTCCAGTCGAGATTTACATAGCCGTCCTGGGTGAGCGCCAGCGCGCCGTTGCCCTGCACGGTGGCCGACTGATAATCCCTGTCGGCAACGAAGTTAATGTTTTGTTGATGGATCAGCGCATTTTCGGTGCCGTGCGTGGGCTGATACCATGTGTTCTCTGCCGTCTGCTTAGGCAGAAATTTCTTGTCCAGGAACAGGTTAATGCGGGCGTTATTCTCGTCATAAATAATGGCCGCGCGATCGGTATTGATGTAATCGCAGCCCGCTGCGGAGCCGTTGCTGCTGCAGGCTAGGTTGCCGTTACGGGCAAGCGGAACGGCCAGCGCGGCAGAGACGGTGGCAACGAGGGATGGGGCGTCATTAAACCGGCGTTTGATGGCCGCTACCACGTTCTCAGGTGCGACAAAGCTCACCGTTTCAAGCGTGATATCCGTTTCAAAAAGGCCCAGCGATTCGCCGTAGAGGTTCACCTCGGTCCACAGGCGCTGCGTCTTTGCCAGATCTTCAAAACCTGGTGGGACGGCCAGCCCGGCGCAGGCGAGTTGGATGGAAGCGGGTAACAAAGCAACAAAGAGGAGAGTATTTCTGTGAAACGCCATGAACGAGCCTCGACATCATCCTGACGTCAGAGGGTGGGCACCCTCTGACGTTATTCCTTAGGTGCTATGGTGTTACGCACCGCCTTCCGTGGTCGTCGCCTGCGTCAGCATCAGGCTAACAACGCCGCTGTACTGACCGGTTTTCAGAATGCCTTTGGTGGTCTGGGAAATGGTCAGCGGCAGTACCGCAGAACCGTTTTCAATGCTCCCCGGGAACAGTTCGGTACCGGTGTATTCAACATCTGTGGTAGAGAGGGTTTTATCGCCCAGCTTCACCGTCATAGGGATGGTTTCAGCCCCGTCGGCATTCGCCAGCTTCGCGGCGCTCACCAGACGGACTTTCACGTTGCTGGTGGCGGAGTTAGACCACACCTTGGTATTCAGACGGTAGCTTTCCAGACCGCGGCCAGGCAGGTACTGCATATCGATGCTTGCCGGCAGCGGCGTGTTATCGGCCTGAGTCATATCCAGCTGTGAATCAACGCTGGCGTTGACGGTAATATCTTTTTGAATCGCCAGCGCGCTAACGGACGTGGTCATCGCGGCAACAATCATCAGAGGTTTAAAGTACTTACGCATTGATATCTCCATATTTACAAATGAGCACCCTGGCTCTTTAAACAAACCCTGTGGGGTTTTTACGGTGGCGTCGTGTTATTGCACGACGGGTAAATCAGCTTCTTCAGCGCTTTTATTCAGCCAGTTGAAGTAGCGGAATTTATATTTCTGGCCTTGTACCTTCGTGAGCGTTTTTAATTTCCGTTCGGTGTCCGGATAAATCGTCGCGTCTTCTTTAATCCATCTACACGATGAATCCGCATCACAAACACCGATCTCCCTGAGCGGCACGCGCAACGTGCCGTTGTTTTTTAACGTTCCCCTGAGAGGGTCAATCGTCAGTGAAACCACGCTTTTTTCCGGTGCGAGATGGATCAGGGCGCCCCAGATCACATTGACGCCCAGTCTTGCCGTCGCCGCAGGGCTTTCTGCCTTGCCCGGAATAATGCTGTCAGGCTGCTTTACGCCTTCAAAATAGACGCGCCAGGTCGTCTCTTTTTCCGGTGGTGCAAGCGATACCAGGCGAACCACGCGCATTGCGCCTGCCGCAAGGGCGAATTTTTCCGGTGTGACAACAACGCCACCTTCTTTCCACGAGGCCACATCAATCTCTTTTTCCTGGGGCGTGCCGGGATTAAGAATTTTCTTTTGCCTCACCCGAATGAACTGAATATCATCCGTTTTTGACGCCACCTTAATTTGCGCCGCACCGGACTTATCCACGTTAAGTTCCATGGGATACACGCTCATATTGGCCAGTGCCATTTCTGAGAAAAATGGCAATGACAGCGCGGCGATATAAAAGGCAGTTGTCTTATTCACACTATTTTTTTGTTTCATTTTCTGTCCGCCTGCGTTGAGTTCATTCCCGGCGCATTCACAACGGGACACCCTCTGCTAACGTATTGCTTCAGGGCAGGGAAACTTTAACCAGAACAGCGGTTTGTGAAAATTTGTATTAATTAACTCGTTATATACAGTTTTTTATCCTGCTTTCCTGGCTTTAAGGTTGTATAGG